>QIGM01000240.1 GCA_003230795.1 bacterium | reverse complement strand
ATCGCGGTAGAGGCTGCAACACTAGTGCGGAATCAAATACTACAACAAGCAGGGGCCGCCATACTTGCCCAAGCGAATCAGGCGCCAGCGCTAGCGCTGCTGCTGATTGGGTAGCAAAAAAGACTCCAAGCCAACTGAGCAAAATAAGCGATTCCGGTGCGGCATTGTATCGCTAGTTAGATTCGTCTGAGAAACTCGTTGCTCGTTTAAGTTAGAATCTAAATGGGCTTTAACTTGATTAAAGCTAGGATAAGAGTTTCTACCTTGTAAGGGGACTGTTTTTCAACAGTCCCATCCTTGGATCCCCATCCTTGGATCCCCATCCTTGGATCCAGGGTTCCCCTATGAAGAAAACCGCAGAAAGACTGAAGGACTAGGAAGCGCATTACCCAATTCTTGGGCACATGAAGAGTAAACAAAGCGTAAGCATGACCAATCCTTACAGATTCACCTGAACAAGCCTAGTGGCAGACATCTTGCAAATATTAGCCTGAAGTTTCGGATAGATATTTGATCCCTAACTTTTTAGTACGCGGTTTTCCTACGGTTGTTTTAGATGTTCGAACGCTTATTCTACTCATCTCTCCTTGGCGTGCTCCTCGCACTGCTATCCCTCGCCTCACCGGCAAGCTCTCAGGCGCAAGACATCGAAGTCGTTCCCAATCGCTACGTCATCGGTTTTAAAGATAATTGGGCAAGTAATCTTCGCGCACGCACTACAGGGCTTGAGCATTTCAATGACGCACAACTCAAAAGCGCAATCATTCTTGGACTTGGCGGAACTCCTGAAGCTGATGGCGAGCTCGCTCTTATTGAAGCCTATCTAGCAATTTTTCCCGACAAAGGCCTTGATGTCGATTACGCCTGGAACCTAGTCGATCTCGGCATACTTGATTTCGTCGAGCCGGATTACATCGTTCACACAAGCGAAACAACACCAAACGATACCTCCTATTCTTCGCTTTGGGGAATGAACAATACCAGCAACCAAGACTTTGATATCGATGCTCCTCAAGCATGGGACACTACTACGGGCGACTCCGACATCGTTGTCGGAGTGGTCGATACTGGCATTGCTTGGGATCACCCAGACCTTGCCGCAAACATGTGGCAGAACTCAGGTGAAATCGCAGGCAACGGCATTGATGATGACGGCAACGGTTACGTTGACGATGTCTACGGTTGGAACGGTAATTCCAACACGGGCAATGCCTTCGATGACCACTCTCACGGCACACATTGCGCTGGAACGATTGGCGCAAAGGGGAACAACGGCACCGGAGTCGTTGGAGTGAACTGGAACGTGAAGTTGATGGCGCTAAAGTTTCTCACAGCCTCCGGTTCGGGCAGCATCACGGGAGCGATTCGTGCAATCGATTACGCGGTGTCCATGAAAAATCGTGGCGTTAATATAAAGGTTCTCAGTAACTCCTGGGGCGGCGGCGGTTACTCCACAGCGCTCTACCAGGCGATAGAGCGAGCGAACGACGCTGGTATTCTCTTCGTCGCTGCCGCAGGGAATGATGGAAAAAATAACGACTCATCTCCAAGTTACCCGGCCAACTACACAAATTCGAATGTTATTTCAGTCGCCGCGGTGAGCAAGACCGGCGGACTTGCGAGTTTCTCAAACTACGGTGCGACCACAGTAGATCTTGGAGCGCCGGGCGTCTCAATCCTCAGCACCTATCCAACCGGTTACAACACTATCAGTGGAACTTCCATGGCTACTCCTCATGTATCCGGAGTGGCGGCACTGGTGCTTAGTCATCTGAGCGATCTCACCACAAGCCAACTAAAAGACCAGCTACTAGGCACCACTCGCCCGATAGCGAGCCTCGCGGGTAAAACAGTCACCGGCGGTATGGTTAATGCGAATCTCGCACTTACAGGTCTCAACGCACCACCAGCTTTGGCAGCAATCGCCGATCAAAGCATGTCGCATGAAACAGACACAATTGACGTAACGTTAGTTGGCTCTGACACCGAAGGAGATCCCTTCACCTACTCGGCAGAAGTGCTTGCAAGTGGCTCAAGCCAATTCTCACTCGATCAACAGTTTGGTTTTGAAGAAGTTGCCTACACAAATCTCTTCTCTGAAAACGAGAAGTGGATTAAGGCCACTACTACAGGCGAATGGTTCGCCTTATTCCCTTCAGGGGAGCTGAAAAAATTCGTTGGCGGAAACGCTTTTGCTTTCGTTGAAGATCTAGGCGTTGAGACCAGCGAGAACCCTGACCTTCTCATTGAGGCAGAGCCCTCAGCTACTTCCGCAACATTAAGCATTAGTGGATCAACGCTCACAATTGATCCAGACCAAGGTTTTGTTGGAAGCTTTCAGGTCCAGGTGAGCGTTACAGACAACGAAAACCGTTCTTCCTCGCGAACCTTCACTGTCAACGTAACCAATGGCGTTCCGGTTCTTCAGGCTATCGCCGACATAAGCGTAGCTCACTCGGCCAGCCCGACTGAAATCGATGTAATTGCGACCGATGCTGACGGAGACACACTAAGTTACTCGGCTGAGGTTATCACTCCAGAGAACAATCCAGACGGACACCAGCTAGCGTTCAGCAGCAACACACTGAGAATAACTCGAGCCGACGGTTTTACCGGCACCTTCAGCGTAAGGGTTACCGTAAGTGACGGCATCGGCAGTGCGACTGATACATTTGATGTCACCGTTACCAATCAAGCGCCAACGATGAACGACATTGCGAATCAATCCTTCGCTCGAAGCGAACGAACTCGGAGTGTTCCTGTCGCTGTTTTTGACGCTGACGACGAAGGCCTCACCCTCACTGCGCGACTCCTAGACCTCAGCGCAACCGCCTTCCAACTAGATCAAGCACACAATTTCTACTACTTCACGAGTTGGTTTGAAGACTCTGCTGGACTGGATGAAAAATGGATTCGTGGCAATGCTGGTGCGAATTGGTACATAATCTTGCCTTCCGGTGCGCTCTATCGTTGGGCGGGAGCTATCGAGAGCAGTCTCCTTGTGAGCACCCTCGACGCTTCATTCCACAGTAACCCGGATAAGTTGATAAACGTCTCATCCCCTACTGCAAACAATAGCGTGGTGATGAACAACGGAAACGTAGTTATCAGCGTCGATGTAGGCTTCTATGGCTCATTTGACGTAGAAGTAAGCGCTAGCGACGGTGTTACTAGCATCACACAAACGTTTACGGTCACCGCAAACAACGATGCTCCAACCCTTGCGTCCATCGAGGATGTGTTCGTGTCGGCGCAAGACAGCTCATTTGAGCTAGAGCTTCAAGTATCAGACAACGACGGAGACACGGTGGATCTCTCTGTTCTCCTCGTGAGAGAGGCTGGCGATGATGTAGGTCTTCACACCATCTCGTTAAATGGCACGACGCTAAGCGTGCAGCCTGAAGCTGATTTTGTCGGCTCGTTTGAGATTGAAGTTCTTGCAAATGATGGCTTTCTGCACACCTCTCAGACGTTCACCGTCAGCGTTCAAAACCGTGCGCCAGTGATTGAAGAGCTTGAAGATGTAGAAGTGTCTCACACCTTACCTGTGATAATCGTTCCCGTCAGCGCTAGTGACGCTGATGGCGATACCTTGAGTTATGTAACAGAGCTTGATGACCCTCGTGGCCTCGCCTACCAGCTTGACCAGAGCTATGGCTTCGTCGTCGATGACAGTCGCCCGGAAGACTTCGCACTCTTAGGAGAGCGCTGGTTGCGGGGAAACAATGGTCTAGACTGGTTTGCAATACTTCCTAACGGAAAGTTCTACCTTTGGAGAGGTTCACTAGAAACGAGCACGCTTCTGGGAACTCTAAACGCAGATTACCACACCTCGCCTTCACTCTTTGTAGACGTAGTGGCCCCACTCTCTCTCACGGTCAGAACCGAAGGTTCAAACATAGTCATCACTCCGCCTGCGAACTACGCCGGAACTTCTAAGGTTACTTTGTATGTTTCGGACGGTATTGAAGAAGTAAGTGATGAGTTCATTCTAACTGTCACAAACGCTGCGCCAAGTATTGATGAAATTGCCGACGTTGAAACGTCAACTGCTTTTAGCAGAACAGTCAGCGCGAGCGATTCAGATCTAGACACTCTAACCTATGCTGCGAGTATCCTCGAAAGAGACACAAAAGCATACGATTTAGATGCCGAGCACAATTTCTATTTTAAGCGTAGTTATTTTACGAACTCACTAGGACTAAACGAAAAGTGGATTGTTGGAGATAACGGAGAGCGTTTCTACATTATCATGCCAGATGGACGTTTCTACCAGTGGGGCGGAACTCTACAGGCAAGCAGCCTACTTGGAACACTCGACACGCGTTACTACCAAGACCCACGTTTTCTCTTCGACGTTCAGAACCCTGGAAACGCCCCTGCCGAGTTGCAGCTTCAAGACAAAACACTCCTTGTCTCTCCAACTGCCAACTACCGCGGTATGTTTACTATTGAGGTAGAAGTAAGTGATGGCATCACGACAAGCACCGAACGTTTTCGTGTTCAGGTAAGCGAAGACGAGCCAGAAGCCGGGGAGCCTGTAGAGGAAGGCGGAGAAGAAGACGAATCACTTGATAGCGACGGTGACGGAGTCTCAGACGAAGACGAACTTGCTGGCGGAACCGATCCTTTTGACGCCGGCAGCTTCATCCCAAGCTTAACGAGCCCAATTTACACGCTCTGGAACAGTTTCCTCAATATGACGAACATCGTCGAATTGGTTAACCCCAACCCATACGATAGAGAGATTCGGGTGTTCTTCTACTCAATCGACGGCTCACTTGCCGATATGCGCACTATCGACGTGCCTGCAATGAGTCAATTCGACCTTATACTCAATGAGCTACCCGGGTTTGTCGCGAATTCATACGGAATCGTGAAGCTAGAGTTTGAAGGCATCATCGACGGCCGCATCTCATACTACAGGGCAGGCGCAGCAGTCGGTAGTTACGAGTTCGCATTTGGCATTCCTCTCAGTAACGCTAGTTTCGGAGATACCGCCGTAAGCTTTAATACCTTCCAGCCAAGCCTGAACCCGAGCGAACGCGCCAATGTTGTCGCGAACTGGCTCACCATCGTCAATCTCGCTGATACAGCCAAGAGCTTTACTATTCAGAGCTACGCCCAAGACGGCACAGCAATCGCCAGTCGTTCCGTCGAAGTCCCAGGCTTTGGCCGCATGGACGTCGAT
>QIGM01000210.1 GCA_003230795.1 bacterium | reverse complement strand
GAAAAAACCCTGATCGGGTTTTTGCAGTGTCTTGACGACTATATTCTTTATCTCCTACGGAGGGTCCGTATCAATCGCCACGGAGGCTCTTCTTTCTAGATGAGTATCCATCTAAGCATGTAATACTGCCCCGCAATGGACAGAGAAGCCTACGTGGCGCCTGAACGTTTCCCCCGAAGGGGACAACAAATAGTCATCACAAGACACTGTAAAAACCGATTAGGTTTTTTCCATTCGACAGGCAAGAGATTGCCATAGATGCTAGAAAGTAACGTAAAGAAACAGGAAATTAATAGTGTGATGACTATAGTAAAGAGACGATGAGCCAAAAAACGATATTGCGACTAAATAATGTGGGGAAAGAGTATTCTAGCGGTGGCGGGACGCTCGCAGTTTTAAAAGGTATTGAGCTGAGTATTGAGGCTGGGACCTCCTGTTCCCTCGTGGGCCCCTCTGGGAGCGGTAAAACTACATTGCTTGGAGTCTGTGCGGGGCTTGACCGAGTTTCCAGCGGAGAGATTGAACTTTACGGGAATCAACTTTCGTCAATGTCTGAGGACGAATTGGCGAGGCTACTTAGCACCCACGTTGGATTCGTCTTTCAGTCGTTCCAACTGATTCCAACACTGACCGCATTGGAGAATGTCATGGTGCCTGCTGAGCTTGCCGGTGCTTCTGATGCGGAGGAGAAAGCGTGCGGTTTACTAGGCACTGTTGGACTGAAAGAGCGCCTTACACATTATCCGGCTCAGCTCTCCGGCGGTGAGCAGCAGCGAGTCGCGATCGCTCGGGCCTACATCAACACCCCCAAAATACTCTTTGCGGATGAACCTACAGGAAATCTAGATGCCGAAACGGGGGCAGCGATTGAGAGTCTGCTATTTCAACTGAACAAGGAAAAAGGAACTACGCTTGTTCTTGCTACTCATGACATGAGTCTTGCGACGCGAACAGATCGCATCCTCAGCATGAAAGCAGGACGAATTGTCGAGGACGTAAGTGGCGCCGCCGAGGCTAGTCCTGCATGAATCGCACTGCATGGATACGCAAGATGGCTTACCGAGATGGTAAGCGATCGCTTATGTACCTAATGCTCGTAGCCTCATCGATTGTGATTGGGGTTGCAGCGCTTGTTTCGATTAACTCATTTAAAGAAAACGTTGAACGTGCTGTTGATGAGAATGCAAAACCTCTAATCGGTGCTGATCTTGTCGTCGCGAACCGAAGTGCGTTCACCCCAGAGGTAGAACGTTTCTTGAAGACGATTCCAGGTGAAACCTCGCGTGAAGCGACATTTGCTTCGATGGCCTACTTCGAATCAAGTGATAGTTCTCGTCTTGTGCAAGTTAATGCTTTGAGGGGGAATTTTCCGTTTTATGGTCGATTGGAGACTGAGCCTGCGTCGGCAGAGCGGTCTTTTCGAAACGGAGGGGAGGTAATCGTTGATCAAGGCTTGATGCTGCAGTTCGACGCGAAGGTGGGTGAGACCATTCGTTTAGGGCAATCGAGCTTTCGCATTGCGGGTATCTTGAAGAGAGTTCCAGGGGTTGTCGATGCGAGGAATGCCATCGCACCTCGCATTTACCTTTCGTATAAAGATCTTGAAGCAACGAAACTCATCTCGCGAGGAAGTAGAGTTCGCTACAAGCAATACTTCAAACTAAAGGACTCTCTTGCGGCAGATCGCATAGCTCGCGAACGTAAGGCGAAGTTCATCTCTCTCGGTTTAAGTGTTGAGACAATTGAAACACGGAAAGTTTGGCTCAATAAGGCGCTTGATTCTGCCTACGCCTTTTTGGATTTGGTCGGCTTTGTCGCTCTCATTTTGGGAGGTATTGGCGTTGGCGGAGCTGCTCATGCCTATCTTCAGAAGAAGGGGAGGAGTATTAGTTTACTACGTTGTTTAGGCGCAAGCGCCAAAGATGTCTACCAAATCTTTCTGCTACAGCTTCTTGTCTTTGGAGCGCTCAGTATTTCGGTGGGGGTAATGCTTGGAGTTTCTATTCAGCTAGCATTACCGTATCTCTTCCGTTCTTTCCTTCCTGTTGATGTCGAGGTGTTTATCTCCTTTAAAGCCATTGCGCTTAGCGCCTGTGTTAGCCTGGCGATACTTGTGCTCTTTGCCTACCCTGCCTTACGACGTGCTCGAGCGATCTCTCCTCTTGCTGCACTTAGGATTAGCCTTATTGGCTCAGGTACAGAAAAGTTCAAAGACTATGGTGTGTGGATACTGGTAGTGCTTCTCTCTACAGTATTCGCAATGATCCACAGTGGAGATATTCTCACTGGGCTCATCTTCTCTGGAGTCGTGTTCTTCTCCTGGGGGCTTCTGCTTCTCACCGCGATGCTTCTCATTTTCATCCTAAAGAAATGCTTACCGCAAAAAGCGCCATATTCGCTCCGGCAGGGCTTCGCTAACCTTCATCGACCTCAAAACCAAACCAAACTCTTAATCGCCTCTATCGGAATCTCTGTTTTTCTAATGAGCCTTGTTTTTGTTTCGGAAAAGGCAGTGCTCGGAAAAGCATTTGAACTTGGAAGCGCAGCTCAGGCAAACATGATTCTTTTCGATATTCAGCCTGATCAACGAGAGGACGTTGAGGCTCTTGTTAGGGATTCGGGCGTAGCCGTTGTTGAGACTGTGCCCTTAGTTACGATGCGGCTAGAAGCGGTAAAAGGAAGAAGTGTAAGCGAGATTCGTGCTGATCCTCTAATCGAAGTTGAAGACTGGGTCTTCACTAGAGAATATCGCTCGACCTATCGTCGTAAGATAAGTGACGCGGAGGAGCTTCTTGAGGGGAAGTGGATTGAAGAGGTTGATCCTTCGACCTCGGTGATACCGGTCTCTGCGGAGAAAGGCATTGCGGAGAAGCTTGATGTAACCATAGGCGATCGGCTGCTTTTCAATGTTCAGGGTGTTTTAGTTGAAACTGAGATTTCGAGTATTCGTGATGTTGATTGGCAACGCGTGCAGCCGAATTTCTTTATGGTCTTTCCAGCAGGTTCACTCGATGAGGCACCTCAGATATTTGTGCTGGTGGCACAGGCCGTTAGTGAAGCCCAGTCGGCAGCATTACAGAAGGCCAGCGTAAAACAATTTCCGAATGTATCAATAATCGACTTTCACTTAGTGCTGAAAACGGTGGATCTAATTGTGGAGCGGCTCACCACTGTATTGAGTTGGGTTGCCCTATTTAGCGTTGCAGCCGCGGCTGTGGTCTTATTTGTAGCGGTGCTTGCAACTAGAAATCAGCGGACAGCGGAAAATGCCTTACTGAAAACTCTGGGCGCTTCTCGGCGTAGCGTTCTCTTGATCACTGCATGGGAGTACTTGCTTCTTGGAAGTATGGCTGCTACCGGAGGAGCAATATTTGGTGTCTTGAGTGGCTGGATTTTGAGTCGTTACGTTTTTGACTCAGTGTTTATTTGGACAGTAACTCCAGTTGTTGCAGTTGCTTCGCTTACTGTTGCGGTAACTTTACTACTTGGCTGGATCGGAAGTGAAGGAACCTATCGAATTAGTGCGCTCGAAGTACTCAGAAGAGAATACTAACTCCCGTACCGTTGCTAGTTCAAAACGTAATGAAGGCTTAGGGGTGTAGTTTCTTTTGCCTCGTATCCTTTTTCTTTGGTTAAATCTTCTAATGCCTCAACTCTCGCACTAGAAAGGGGATGGGTGCTACTGAGCAGTTCAAACAACAAAATATTCTCCTCCTCAGCGAGTCGCAGAAAGAAGTCTTTTGCCCCGCCAACGTGTCCATATTTTTTCTGCAACACGGTAAGTGCGAAAGCATCTGCTTGAAGCTCTTGTATCTTAGAGAATCGTCCTTGTGATCCTTCTAAAGCCTCTCCTAGGAGGGAGGTGACATAGGATTCCTGCCCAGTAAGAGCGACTGCAATTACAATGAAAACCAAGGCTCTGCCGAGGCCTTGCATATGATCCTTGCCTGCGAAATGTCCGAGCTCATGCGCGAGAATCATACTCAGCTCATTCTCGGAACGCACTGTATTGAGAAGTCCTCGGTAAACGACGATATGGCCTCCAGGAAAGGCGAGCGCATTCACCGTGGGCTCTTCTCTCAGATGTACAATATAGTCTCTTTTCGGTCCTGGTAGTTCAGTGGCCAGTTCGTCGACGAGCTCCTGAAGCTTGGTTCTCGCAAGCTCTGATTTAGGATCGCTACTGATCTCTGGCTTAAAAAGCGTTGCGAGGTAACTACTTGCTTCCGGTTCGTAGCGCTCGAGTACAATTTGTACAAGAAATCCCAATACAATATACGCTCCGAAGAAAAAGACCCCTACGGCGGCAAGTATCAGAACGAAGTCCTTCAATGGTGAGGTATCGGGAGCGTTGACGTTTGCTTCCGAATCTAATGCTTTAGGGTTGTATTTACCGATCATGAAAGGCTCGGCTATTTCCAGACGGCTGTGCCATACGCGAGTGCCTCAACGCTACCGACAGCTCCTTTCGAGTTAGCAGCATTTCCAATGGTAGAAGTTTCGACTCGGACGTTTATGATTATAGCCGCACCTGGAGCCGATTCTTTCATCCGAAGTACCGCCTCACGTCGAGCTCTATCGATAAGTGACTCATAAGGGCCAACCGAGCCGCCTATAAGTACCTTCAAAATAGCGAGGGCTCGCTTGAAGTAATCAATGGAAACGACAACGCTTTCTGATACGAGCTCTGACTTAGTGATGCCGTCACTGCTCTCGAGACGTTTCATGCTGATTGCGGGTAGCGAAAGTAGTTTCTCTTCTCGTTTCTTAATTGATTTGTAATGTCGCTTCTCGTTGATGGTACCGGCAAGATATCCAACGATAAAGAGAACGCCAAAGATAACAATAGAAATGGAATCAAACATTTTGGCTATCCGAGTCGCACTGCAGTGCCATACACATAAAGTTCGGCTGCACCTTGAGCGACCGACGAAGTCGAAAAACGTACGTTAACTACTGCGTTCGCACCGAGCTGTTTCGCTTGGTCGATCATTCGGTTAAGTGCTTCTTGCCGAGCATCTTGGAGCAGTTCGGTGTAACCCTTCAGCTCACCTCCGACGATGTTTTTTAGGGAAGCCATAAAATCCCGTCCGAAGTGCTTAGCTCGAAAGTGCTTCCGTTTACAAGACCAAAATGCTCTACAATCGAGGTTCCAGGGACGGTTTCGACGTTGGTAAGAATCATCGCAAATTTTCCTATGTTGATTACTAGGAGTTAGAGGGGGATACTAATCTTGCTTCGAGATTTTAGTCTAATACTTCTTGCTGAATTTTAGTCTAATACTTCTTGCTGACTCGTCGCACTTCTTTTTCTAACTGATCGTCAGACCAGTACAATTCTTTCCTAATTGCAGGAAGGAAACTCATCCTTTCAGTAATCATCGTCTGATAGACGTCCATTACCCCG
>QIGM01000273.1 GCA_003230795.1 bacterium | reverse complement strand
AGTGAAGCCTTTCCCACTCCTTCGGTATCGCCGTAGACGAAGCTCAGCTTTCGACCAGCGTACATATCGTTTTTGACGAGAGTCTTTCGAGCGAGCTCATATCCTTTTTTGCAGAGCGCGCCGCTGCCGGTTACCCAAGGTCCGGTCAGTTCAGTCATAAGTCCGATACGTACGCCTTCGGTTTCTGCGGAGGCGGAGTGACTAAACATCGGAGCAATTGCGATGGAGGCAGCGAGGAGAAGGGCGTTCTTCGAAATCATGGTGAGGGGGCTTTGCTGTAGGTGGGACGAGACTGGAACGCTAGCATGCAGGAAGCGAGAGAAAAAGAGAGAGAGGTCGATAGCTATGTTCCTGAAATGCTTCACTAATCGGCTTTGTTTTCTATGGCGATGACGTCGAGAACCTTAGCTTAGCTCTACCTCATCTCTATTCCAGGGCTAAACACCTAAAATTAGCTGCGAATTTGAGATTTCTTTCACTCCGATTAGGAAAGCTGCAATGGACGAAGTTGTAGTCGTAACTCGCTCAGTAAACGACGCGCTCTATGACTTGAGTGGTGAGCTGCTCGATCCCTCGATCAAACGCATCAAGCTGCAAGGCACAGATGCGGACAATTACTTCTATGCGTTCAACGATATTGAGGCAGATTGGATAATCAATCTCGATGAAGACGCTTTTGTGCTCGACTGGCCCCGTATCATGGGTTTGCTCGAACAAATGAAAGAAAATGGCTACGACATCTGCGGTGTGCCCGACGGTGGCGTTATTGACCACCGCTTTCATAATCCCATTTCGCCAAATCCCTTCTTCTCGATTCATCACAACAAGCTAATCAAGGAAAAGTTTGATCTCAAGGAAATTGAAAAGACTGTTTTCACAGAAGATCTAAAACGTTTCACGCCGAAAGGACTTTTTAAGGAGAATCACAAGTATGAGTTTGATAATTTCGAACCATACTATTCTTACTTCTTCTGGTTACTAAAGACCGGCTCACGTTTTCTCTACTTGGATGCAGAAGCTTGGGCGCGTGATGAAGTGACGACGACCGTTCTTGATACTGAAAAGAAGCCGCTGCTTTTGCATACGTGGTTTGCGCGAGACTACGACAATCAGTCGTGGCGATTTCATCTCGCGAAGAACTTCGGCGAGGCGAGAAGAGCGCAGCTCACAGAAGAGGCTGTCGAGCCGCCCTTGGTAACGATTGGCATCCTCACCCATAATCGACGCGATTTGCTTCAAGAGGCGCTTGAAAGTGCGTTCGCTCAGACTGGAATCGAGCGCTATGAGGTTCTTGTGCTTGATAACGGATCTTCAGACGAGACGACGCAGTATTTAGAGTCAGTCAAGGACTCGCGACTTCGAACAGTACGCCTACCGAACAACCTAGAGAAATCCGCCGGCCGAAACGCCATAATTGAACAAATGACGGGAGAGTTCGTTCTCTGGCTTGACGACGACGATGTGCTTCTTCCAACTGCACTTCGTTCTCATCTTGAGGTATTAGACAGAAATCCAGACGCGGACATTATCTATGGTAATCTCTATGGTTGCGATAATGATCTAAACGTCCTCAGAGAAATGAGGTATCCACAACGCAGCCCTGGCGAAATTCTTCGCGCATTACTTTTCTTTTCGCCTTTTCCCAATGGCGGCTCTTTAATTCGCAAAACAGTGTTCGACCGTGTTGGGCCATACGAGACTTCTTTGTCTCGAGCGGAAGATTACGATCTCTGGGTTCGTGCAGCAGCGAAGCATTGTGCCTTCGTGCAAAACGAAAGCTTTGTCTATAAGTACCGAGATCACGAAGGCAACGCCTTTACCGGAGAGGAATCACCCGAATTCGCCATAGCAAGTTCTTTTGTCTTAACAAGGCTACTTCAGCTTCATCCCCTTCGTTCACTGTTTCCAACGTATAACTGGGATAACCATGAAGATGGTGTGCGAGCGCATGTTCTCTCAATAGTTGCCGCCCGATATTTAAAGTACCAAGATCTAGAAAAGGCATCACATCTGATTAAAAAGTCGATGTCGCTTGCTCCATCCTCCGCGGCGCTTTTAGTGGAAAGTCTCATTCAGAAGCGATTGGGAAACGACGACGAGGCCTACCTACGGCTAATGCAGTGTTCGGCGACAAACAAAGAGTTAAGGGATTTACTTGAAGTAGCCGGCGTCAGCTAGCTGGCACTTTTGAAAAAGCCGGAGTCAGCTAGCTGGCGCCTTTGAAAAATCAGGTGTCAGCTAGCGGGCGCCTCTGCCGCTTAGTACAACCCAAATAGTTTTGAACAGGATCTGCACGTCGAGTAAGAGGCAGCGCCTTTTAATGTAGAGCAAGTCCCAGGCGAGCTTTTCCCGGTAGCCATCAACACACGATGCATAGCCACTAGTTGTTTGTGCAAGGCCCGTTAGCCCCGCTCTAACTTTTGTTCTTCGTTGAAACCCCGGAAGTTCTTCCCTGAGTGTAAGGGCGAGTTCCGGTCGTTCAGGACGCGGCCCGACAAGGCTCATATCGCCCGTGAGAACGTTTAGCAGCTGCGGAAGTTCATCGAGTCTCGTTCGACGTAAAAAAGCTCCAATCTTAGTTACCCTTGGGTCGCCAACGTCTGCCATGACTGCGCCTGAACTAGCCTCTGCATCCGAGCTCATCGATCTAAACTTAAACATCGTGAATGTCTTCGAACGATCTGTAAGTCTTCGTTGGCAGTAAATCGCAGCTCCTGGGGAGGAAGCTCTAATAAGTAGGGAGATAAGCAGCATCACAGGAAGGAGCAGTCCAAGTAGCGCTAAGGAAACCAAGATATCGATGAAGCGCTTAAGCATTGAGTAAGTGGTTAGGCCAATTAGCGCACGCAGGCCCTCATCCTCCGAGCCTTGAGATAGGATAAACGGCAACGCAAATAGTGAAGTACTAGTTTTACTCATTGGTCAGATCTTTACGGATTTCTCCAAGTAACTCCTCTGATAACGTTATTACCGATATTTTAGCTCGAGATTCGTGGTTTTGAAAATACTTAGAGAGCAGGTGAAATCGAGCGCAGTCACTACTTCTACGCTGCAAGCTTTCTTCACTTCTTATATCTTAAATAAGTCAAAAAATACCGGCACTTAGTTTACTTCGACTAGGGGCTGTGATACCCCCAATGTTCATTCAAGGCGAAGCCTGTGCTAGTCTTGAAACTGGTAATTTGAGCGACTGACGAGGCGGTAATCCGAACAAATTTTTTAAACTTCTAGACTGAATAAGTGTATAACTACCCGTAGATGGGGCTTTAGTTTAGGTTGTTTAAAGCTAAGTTCGTTCTGCTGAGATGCCTCGTTTTTCGGGATCTATCTTCTGGTGGTCTACAAAGGAAAGGATATTCAATGGCTGCAGCATCAACTCTTAATTCCCGTCTACGTGTCTTAGTTGCAAAGACCTTTCGAGCTGAAAAACTCTACAACTCAATTCCCAATGCCCAGAGCGAGCGATTGACCAATGTGAGCGCTCTAGCTCAGTCCGCCAATGACATTCGTGCCAAAGAATGGCAGCGCACTCATTACCAACTTCGTATTGCTCTGAATGAAGTGCTGAACGTTGGTAACAGCTCAACGCTGGTGGAAAACATCGTTGCACTGCGTGAACGCTTTCATGCGCGCGCTGAAGAAAGTGCCGACGCCGTAGAGCTTGGCGTAGAGTCTATTACCGATACCGCTGCTCGACACGAGTTCGCACATATTTTTAGACTCTCTGTGGAAATGATTAGACATAAGGCGCGTGCACAAGCCTCACGAATCGTGATGGAAGAACTTACGGCCGTTCTCGAGTCTTCTGGACGTTCGCTTAACCCCGAAGAAGCGCTCAAGCGTTTGGAGCAGCAAGAGGCAGTGCGCCAGGCTGCGAAAGAAGTCGTCGAGACCCCAATGCCTTCAAATGTGATACCTCTAAGACGTCGCTTTGCTGTTGGTGGTCGAGGACGATAGTCGACGCCTGCAAAATACAGAATCCCCAAAAACTCAAAGGTATAGAGGAGCTTGAAGTGAAAATACGCTCGGTGCTGCATGATAGTAAGGCAGATACAGTGGTTGAAGTGCAGGGTTGGGTCAGGACCAAGCGAGATTCAAAAGGCTTCTCCTTTCTTGAAGTAAACGACGGTAGTTGTCTGAGCAATTTACAGATAGTTGCCGATGCCACAGCGGACTTTTATGAAGAGCTAAGTAGTTCTGCGCATAACGGTGCTTCGGTTTGGGCTCGCGGAACGCTCGTCGATTCCCCTGGCAAAGGTCAGAAGGTCGAACTTCGGGCGGAAGAGTTTCGTGTTGTTGGAACCTGCGACCTCGAAGACTACCCGCTACAGAAAAAACGTCATAGCAACGAGTTCCTTCGAACCATCGCGCACCTTAGACCCCGTACAAACACTTTTGGCGCGGTGGCTAGAGTTCGCAGTGCCTTAAGCTTTGCAGTGCATCAGTTTTTTCGTGAGCAAGGTTTTCTCTATCTTCACACTCCCATAATTTCCGCGCACGATTGCGAGGGTGCGGGTGAGATGTTTCGTGTCACCACACTCGATTTAGAGAAGCTTCCGAGAAACGATAAGGGCACAATTGACTACAGCAAAGATTTTTTTGGTGAACAATCTCATCTGACAGTTTCTGGCCAGCTTGAGGCAGAGCTCTACGCTTGTGCCTTGAGTGACGTGTATACATTCGGCCCTACATTTCGTGCTGAAAACTCCAACACGCCTCGCCACCTTGCCGAATTTTGGATGATAGAACCGGAAATGGCGTTTTGCGACTTGGCTAAGGATGCGGATCTCGCGGAGTCTTTTCTGCGATACCTCATCCGCTACGTACTTGAGAACTGCCAAGAGGATATGGCGTTTTTCGACAAGTGGGTTGAGAAAGGCATCATCGAATCTCTCGAGACGGTCGCAAACGCTGAGTTTGAGCGAATCACGTATACCGAAGCGATCAAAGCTCTGGAGAAATCCGGAAAGGACTTCGAATTCCCCGTAAGCTGGGGAATCGATATTCAAACCGAACATGAGCGGTACCTTACAGAGGAATTAGTTGGTAAGCCGGTTTTCGTAACGAACTACCCTAAGGGGATTAAGGCCTTCTACATGCGGCTCGATGAAGATGAAAAAACAGTCTCTGCGATGGATCTTCTTGTGCCTCGCCTTGGAGAGATCATCGGCGGTTCTCAGCGTGAAGAACGTGAAGACGTGCTTCGAG
>QIGM01000202.1 GCA_003230795.1 bacterium | reverse complement strand
TGGATATCAGATGCGCCTTTCTTAATCGCATCTGTGAGAATGGCGTTAACCAGTTTTACAACGGGAGCGTCTTCGGTCTGTCGCTCGAGTATGTCAAGGTCAACCTCGTCCTCAGGGGACATGACTTCGACATCATCCTCTTCAAGATCATCGAAAATGGCATCGTAGGAGATATCATTTTCGTAGAGCTTTTCAATGAAGGTTTTGACCTCGGCATCGCCGGTAAGAACGACACGAATATCATAGCCGGTGATAAACTTAATATCGTTTAGGGCAATGATATTTGAAGGGTCAACCATGGCGACCGTTAAGGTGCTGCCTTTAAGTTCTAAGGGGAGAAGGGAGTGCCTAATCGCCAGGTGTTGCGGGACAAGGGAGAGTACATGTGTTTCAACGTCGTATTCCTCAAGCTGAACAACTGGTAGTTTGTATTGCTGGCTAAGGAGTGTGGTGAGGTCAGCCTCTTCCATCAGGCCGAGCTTGACGACTGCGCTGTTAATCAGACCGCCATTTTGCTGGGCCATTTGTTTGGCCTGCTCGAGCTGCTGCTCGTCTATAATACCGTTTTGGAGAAGTAGCTCTCCGATACGAGATGACATGGGGCTCCCCGCTTAATCCACCTCAGACACAGCAGTAAGTGTGCCAAGGTGACAAAAATTGCCTTCGTATAGGGGAATCGTATTAAGCGGCTGAAAACTTTAGTGTAATTTGAACAAGAAAGGCGGAAGCGACAATCAAAGCTCGCTGGAGGCCAAATTTTGTCCCCCCGGATTCCGCTTTGGATGTAATAATTGCAGAGCAGCTTAGCGGATCGAAGCTGTGTGCTTCTGTTGGGCAAATTGAGGTTGGGTTAGGCAGTGTAGGGCGCCCTGGCCGAGGATGAGATCGCCGCAGTAAATCCCACTGACGCGTCGGTCCGGAAAAGCGCTTTGGATTGTATTTATCGCAACTTGGTCCATGGGGTCGTTAAAAGTTGGAATCAATACGGAATGGTTAGAAACATAGAAATTAGCGTAACTTGCTGGGAGCCGCATATTTTCGAAAAAGCGAGCTTGCGGAAAGGGTAGAGTCTTGATGTTCAGCTTCTCGCCGCTGGCCGTGCGTGACTGACTGAGTATGCGCAAGTTTTCTTGCGTCACCTTGAAATTCTCGTCTTTTGGGTTTTCTTCAACTGTTAAGAGGACTGTATTCTCTGGAGCGAATCTTGCGATGTCATCTATGTGGCCATGAGTGTCATCCCCAACACAGCCTCCGGCAAGCCAAATAGTGTGATGAATACCGAGATACCGCTCGAACGCCCGTTCGTAGTCTTGTTTTCCTAGTCCTGGGTTTCTCGCTTGAATACTGGAAAGCAGGCATTCCTCGGTAACTAAGAGTGTGCCAAGCCCATCTGATTCAAAGGCCCCACCCTCTAATACCAATGCCTCACCCTCGCGGTCTGGTATCTCGGCGTTTAGAATAGGTAATGAGGAGCGATGCGCGATGAATGCAGGAACTCTCGAATCTAAAGAGTAGTTATCGTATTTCGCCCAGGCGTTAAATCTCCATGCAACCCAAGATGCTTCGCCTTGTTGATCAAGCACGGAGGTCGGAGCGGAATCTCTTAGCCAGGATCTATCAGTTGGAACAAGATGGAAGACGACTGAGTCGAGGCTAACGTTACCGCTTGCCAAGCGCTCAGTAGCTGCTGAGAGTTGTTCTTCTGAGGCGACAAGAATCTCGACTCGCTCACTCGTAGCGAGAAGTCTTACAATCTCAACGTAGACCCATGAAACGGCGTCTAGCTTAGTCGGGAAGTCGCTCTCCTCGTGTGGCCAAGCGATCCAGACTGCATCATGAGGCTCCCATTCCGCCGGAAGCCGGTAAGCAGTCGCGCTATTTGTTGAGCTGGCCATAAGTATCAGGTCGACGGTTGCGCAAAAATCCCCATCCATCTCTCACGTCCTTGCCGTGCGCAAGGTCGACTTCTTGGAGCAAAACACCTTGTGTGGAGTCGGAGCGCGCTAGGGTCTTTCCAAAGGCGTCTATCACGAAAGAGCCTCCCCAAAAATCAGAGTCACCCTCGGTGCCGACACGGTTTGACGCTGCTACGACGACTCCGTTTGCAATCGCATGTCCACGCTGCACATTCTCCCAGGCCTCTTGCCAATTACCCTCGGCTTCGCCTAGGTGAGCAACGGTGGCGATGGCGGTTGGGTAGAATATTATTTCAGCTCCCATTAGTGCGAGACTTCGAGCAGCTTCAGGAAACCATTGGTCATAGCAAATTAGCACGCCAATGCGTCCCACGGAGGTGTCGCATACGAGATAGCCTAAGTCTCCTTCTGAAAAGTAGTCTTTTTCAAAGAAGCATTCATCCTGAGGGATGTGAATTTTGCGATATGTGCCGAGAAGAGTGCCGTCGGTTTCGAAAATCAGACTCGTGTTGTAGAAATTATCTTCGGCTTGTTCGTAAAAGGAGCCGCCAACGAGAACAACAGAGAGTTCCTTGGCCAGTTCGGAGAGAAACCTTGATGTTTCTCCCGGAATACTCTCGGCCCATAAAGCCTTGGGCCGTAAACCCTTGATATAGATGCTTGCGTCTTGTGTTTCTCGGCAGAAGTAAGGTGAGGTGAAAAGTTCAGGGAGGCAAATCACATCAGCTCCCTGACTAGCAGCGCTACGGGCTAGCTCTCTTGCGACCGCGTAGTTTGCCTCCATAGACTCAGACATCGACATCTGCAGGAGGCCAAGGGAAGGTGTGCTGCTCTTCGCAGACATTTTAGAATCCTAGGACCTTAAACAATTCTTCACGCACTTGGCTTAGTTCGATTCTTCGCTGCTCGAGTGTATCTCGGTCGCGAAGTGTAATCGTGCCGTCTTCAAACGTCTGATGATCAATGGTGAGGCAAACAGGTGTGCCTGCCTCGTCTTGACGACGGTAGCGCCGTCCAATATTGCCACTTTCATCGTACGTGGCCATGTAGTGTTCCTTTAGAGAATTAAATAACTCCATCGCTTTTTCCGGGTGTCCATCCTTTCTTAGGAGAGGAAATACTGCGACTTTCGTTGGAGCAATTTTAGGATGAAACTTCATCACCGTTCGTGGATTGCCGTCGATTTTTTCTTCGGTATAGGCGTCCGTGAGAAAAACGAGAATTGCTCTATCGGTGCCAAGCGCCGGTTCTACGACATGTGGAATAAAGCGTTCGTTGGTGGATTGGTCGAGCCATTCCATTTTCTTTCCGCTGTGTTCTGCATGTTTGCTTAGGTCATAACAGCCACGGCAGGCGATACCTTCAAGCTCGGACCAACCAAAAGGAAAAAGGTATTCGATATCAGCGCAAGCGGTAGAATAATGCGCTAACTCATCCTCGTCGTGATCTCTGAGTCGGAGACGTTCAGGGGCAACACCCAAGTCTACAAACCACTGTAGACGTTCTTTTCTCCAGTAGTCGTACCATTCTTTTACTTCCTCTGGTCGGCAAAAGAATTCCATCTCCATTTGTTCGAACTCTGAGGTGCGGAAGGTAAAGCGTCGAGTGGTGATTTCGTTTCTAAACGACTTTCCCTGCTGTGCAATGCCGAACGGTAGCTTGACTCGTGTAGAGTCAGTGACGTTGTTGAAATTTACGAAAATTCCCTGCGCAGTTTCGGGGCGAAGATAGACAGTGTTAGCCGCGTCTTCAATTGGGCCCAAGTTTGTCTTAAACATCAGATTGAACATTCGAGGCTCACCGAATTTATGGCCTTCCTTGTTCTTTGGGCACTTCATCGGCGCTTCGTCGAGTTTGTCTGCACGAACTCTCAGGGCGCAATGTTCGCACTCAATAAGTGGATCGTTAAAGCCTGCGATGTGACCAGAAGCTTCCCAGACCTTTGGGTGCATGATGATGCTTGCATCGAGACCGACCACATTCGCACGGGCCTGCACAGTCGAGCGCCACCAAGCTTCCTTGACGTTGCGCTTTACCTCTACTCCGAGTGGGCCATAATCGTAGCAAGAGCCAAGGCCGCCGTAGATTTCACTGGAGAGAAAGATAAAACCCCGTCTTTTGCAAAGTGAGGTGATAGTCTCCAAGTTTTCGACTTTGGCTTTAGCTTCCATGTGGTTCCCAGTTCCTGACTTCTGTTAATTCATATCGATGTTAGAGAAGGACTAGAGAAGCCTTATGCAATAAGCAAGTGAAATTGTCGAGAGTCGATACAATGATAGGGAGAAGAAACCCAGTCGGGCCCCAGTCGATCTATGACAAATATTGACAATAAACAATCATTTATGCTAATCTCGAAGGAGACAAAACAATAGGAGCCACGACCATGTCCAGCACACTAAATCTGTCCCTGACGGATGAGCTACGTTCGTTTGTCGATTCTAATAGTGGCGAAGGGACGCTTTACGCGACGCCCAGTGAGTTTGTTAGAGATATGCTGCGTCAGCGCAAATTGCAACAAGAAGCGCAGGCAGCTCGCGCAGGAATTATTGAAGGCTATCAGGATGCTATCAAAGGTCGAACAATACAGTTTAAGGGGGATTTGCAGAGCCTGATGAAGAAGGCCAAAAGGTGAGCAAGAAAAAGTCGTCCTTAATTCCGCTGCACCTCACTGAGCGAGCGCTGAGTGACCTAGTTGCAATCGAAGCCTATTCGATAAAGCAGTGGGGTAAGCGCGTTGCCGCGAAGTATCTGTCAGATATTGAGGGACGGCTGCTGTTAGTTCAAGAGAATCCGGTAGTTCAAGAGAATTCGGGGCTGCTAAGTTCCGCAGAGGGCTTGCCCGAAGTTCTCCAGTGCTACCCGGGAGGAAAGCATATTCTGATCTTTGATGTGATGCCGGACTCACTGGTTCTCTTAACCGTAATTCATGGCAACATCGATTTGCCTAATCAGCTTGCTGAGTTGGTTCTCGCCTTAGCGACAGAGATTCAACTATTGCATGGCAAGTTGCCATCACGGGAGAAATAGGATTGCGCGTCCTCGCCCGCAAATGCTGAAGCGCATCCTTCAAAACGCTGCAACTAGGGGAGCCCTCTGCTAGCGAGATAATTACCGCAGAGGTTTTGTTGTTTTTGCTTGTTTCCGCTATGCTCTAACCTGTTCTCGTTATAGTCTTTTCGTAAGCGTTCAGGTGGGTAATAAGTATTCTAAAAGACAGGTCATTAACCTTGTAATTCTAGGCCAGTACGAAATTGTCAAATGCTAATCGCATTTGTAGTATTTTCTGAACGCTTAGTCTTTGTCCCCTTCGGGGAGAGCGTTCAGGCGCCACGC
>QIGM01000223.1 GCA_003230795.1 bacterium | reverse complement strand
AGTTCGATCTAGATCAGATCATCAACCAAGTCGGTCGTGATAAAGGCATCAGTAAGCAAGTGCTGATAGATGCGCTGGAGTCAGCAGTTCTTAGTGCAGCAAAGAAGCACTTTGGTCATAACCTCAATCTTGAGGCGACCTACAACCCCGATCTCGGCGAGATTGAGGTGCATGAGTTTCACACCGTCGTTGATAAGGTTGAGGATGCCGAGACGCAGATTATCTTGGCAGATGCTCAGAAGTTGTACGATCCTGACTGCGAAGTTGGAGACGAGCTTGGAAGCCGGAAGGATTCTGAGGTGCTTGGGCGAATCGCAGCACAGACCGCAAAGCAGGTGATTGTTCAGAAGCTTCGCGATGCAGAACGAGACATTATCTACAGCGAGTATCGAGACCGTAAGGGAGAGATCGTTAACGGCATTGTGCAGCGCTTTGAGCGTGGCAGCATTATTGTGAACCTTGGCCGTACTGACGCTATTTTACCTGGGCGTGAGCAGATTCAGCGCGAGCGCTATCGTCAAGGTGAACGTATGCGAGCGATGATTCTTGATATCTACCCGGTAAGTAGAGGACCTCAAATCGTTCTGACGAGGTCTCATCCGGAGTTTATGAGAAAGCTTTTTGAAATTGGCGTTCCTGAAATTGGTGAAGGGATAGTCGAAATCAAATCAGTTGCTCGTGAGCCAGGAGAGAGAGCGAAGATCGCTGTTTACTCAAATGATCCAAATGTTGACCCAGTCGGCGCTT
This sequence comes from bacterium, assembly GCA_003230795.1. Classification (GTDB taxonomy): domain Bacteria; phylum Bdellovibrionota_C; class UBA2361; order SZUA-149; family SZUA-149; genus SZUA-149. The sequence goes on along the minus strand of QIGM01000223.1, from coordinate 4,545 downwards.
GTGTTGGTATCAAAGGGACGCGAGTGCAAGGTGTTGTCGCTGAGCTTCGAGGAGAAAAGATCGATATTGTGACCTGGACGCCTGATGCTCCGAGTTTTGTCGCTCGAGCACTTTCGCCTGCTGACGTGGTGCGAGTTGTCGTCGATGAGGAAGAGCATTCTATGGAAGTTGTGGTCGCTGATGACCAACTTTCGCTTGCGATTGGTCGAAGAGGACAGAATGTAAAGCTGGCTTCTAAGCTTACTGGCTGGAGAATTGATGTCAGAAGTGAGTCTATTGCGGAAGAAGAGACTAAGCGAGCAAGAAAAGCTCTTGAGTCAATTCCTGGAATTGGTTTAGCTGAATCAGAACTTCTTTATCAGGAAGGCTATCGTAGTACTCAAGAAGTTGCTCAGGCAACTGTCGAAGAGCTCGTGGCGGTAGAGGGTCTTGATGAAGATCGTGTTAAGCAAATCCTCGAGGGTGCGGCTGAAATTGCTGCGCAAGTTGAGGAGGAAATTGAGAGCATTATGTCTGATGAAGACTCTCCGCTTACTGATATTGACCAGCTTATTCTGCCTGAAGACGTTAAAGAAGCTTTGATGAAGAACGGCGTTGATTCCATACAGGAGCTCGCAGAGCTCTCGGCGGATCAGCTTATAGAATCGGCAGGACTAAGAGCGGAGGAGGCTGAAATGGTTTGTAGTGCTACTGCAGCCTTCTTGCGATTTCAGCAGCCGACTCCATAAGTGTATCGCCAGAAGTATGTCGCGGGTCATTGGTGGTGATTGCTTAGCGGAGCCGTGAAGATTTGGTCGGTGTTGACAAGATGGAGCCCTTACGAACTTGCGTTATTTGTCGCAAGAAGAACGAAAAGAAGAAGCTTTTTCGTCTTGTGCAAGTAAATCTAGGGCAGGCAGGGCTAGGGCAGGCAGGGGATGAAGGACTCCTTCTTGATGTAAGACAGACGGAGTCTGGTAGGGGAGTGTATTGCTGCCAAAAGCCAAAGTGCCTCGGTGATAAAGGCTTAGGTGCTCGGGCGGTTTTTTCACTGGAGAAGAGAAGGAAGCCAGGGGGGAAGGGTGGTGCTACGCAAGGATCTACTAAGCGCTCAAAAGAACTAGAGCGTGTGATTAGAGAGGATGCGGTCGGTCTGCGGTTAGTTGAGCAGGCTGTGCAGTGTATCGAGCAAGCAATGGGTATCGAGCAAGCAATGGGTATCGAGCAAGCGAGGGATAGAAGTTCCCAAGAAGTGCTTGTTCGAGATTTGAATAAATTGAGAGAGGCATTGAATCGTTCAGTAACGGATTCGATGGCTCCAAAGAAAAGGACTTCGTCCATAAGGTTGTAGCTGCGCTGGGCTGATGTAGTGCTCAGGAACGGCCAATGACGTTCTGGACGAAAACAATCAAAGAGATATGTCGAAGGTTCGAATTTACGAGCTTGCAAAAGAGTTAGGTCTTGAGAACAAAGTTGTTCTCGAATTATGTGATCAGCTCAGCATCTCAGGAAAAAAGTCACATTCAAATTCCCTTTCAGATGATGAGGCCGAAAAGATCCGGCGATTCGTTATCCGCCGAGCCGTGAGCGGTAAGGCTGATAGTGGCGTTCGTGAAGTCCGACGGGAAGGTGCCGTGCTCACAGAACGTAGAGTTGGTGGCCAGGTCATCCGTCGTCGCAAGAAGACGGAGGAGGAAAAGGCCGAGGCAGAGGTGCATCCTTCCGAAGGGCCAAACGCTATCGATATGCAGTCAGAAGCGGAGCGTGAGCTTCCTTCTCTTGCGCCAGATTTGGCCGCAGAGAAGCGAGAGCGCGATGATGCGCTTGCGCAGGCGAATGCCTTGTTTAGGGAACGCGAGGATCCTGATGTTGTAGAAGATTCTAAAGAGGATGTTTCCTCTGAGGAACTTGCCAGTTCTGTTGGAGCAGGGTCTGTTGGAGCAGGAGCCGATGCTGAAAGTGTCGAGACCGAGTCCACTGAAGAGCCTGAAGAATCAGCGTCTACTATAGAGGCGGAGAGTCAGGAAAGTGACAGCTCTGAGGAAGTTGCGGATGATGCGGAAGACGCAGTTTCTGCCGACGCAGAAGCAGAACGTATTGCCGAAGCTCGTAAGCGATTAGATGTTCGCGCTCCGAAGGTGCTTGGTAAAATTGAGCTGCCTGCGGAAGTGCCACGCGAGCCGAGTAAGCGCGCTGCTGCAGGCGATGACTCTGCTGCGACACGTGCGGCGAAGAAGAAAGGCAAGAGAACACCTGGAGCGGCCCCTGCGACATCGGACGATTCCGATCGCGGTAAGCGTACCGACTCCCGGCGTCGTCCAAAGAAGAAGCAAGTTCTTAGCAAAAAGGAACTCGTTGATTACGATGGCGATCGTGAGAACTGGCGTGGAAAGCAAAATAGGAAGGGTTCGAAGCGAGGTCGTGGTGCCGACGGCGCGAACGGTGTAGATTCAGAGCCGGCTAAGCATGTCCCACGAGTGATCAAGGTCGATGGTCAGATATCGGTCGGTGAGCTCGCAAAACAGATGGGAATGAAGGCAGGTGAAGTTATCGCTAAGATGATGGGTCTTGGGGTAATGGCGAATATCAATCAGCTGATTGACTTCGATACTGCTACTATCGTTGCGGAAGAGTTTGGACATACGACTCTAAACGTCGAACAAGATTTTGAAGCCGTAATTGATGAACTGACGATTCAAGACTCTCCAGAAGACCTAGTGCTACGTCCACCAGTGGTGACCGTGATGGGTCACGTTGATCATGGAAAGACTTCTCTTCTCGACGCGATTCGGGAAACGACAGTAACGACTGGAGAGTTTGGCGGGATCACGCAGCATATCGGGGCGTATAGTGTTCGTTCCCGCACCGGTGGCCTAGTGACATTCCTTGATACTCCTGGTCACGAAGCTTTTACTGCGATGCGTTCACGTGGAGCCAAGATTACCGATATTGTGGTCTTGGTTGTTGCAGCAAACGATGGGGTGATGCCTCAAACTATCGAAGCGATAAACCACGCGAAAGCAGCCGAAGTGCCGATTATCGTCGCAATCAATAAGATGGACATAGAGGATGCGAATCCTGAAAAGGTAATTAACCAACTTTCTGAGCATGAGCTAGTTCCAGAGGAATGGGGCGGTGAAACGCTTATCTGTAAGGTCTCTGCTCAAACTAGGGAAGGCGTTGATGCTTTGCTGGAGAGTTTGCATCTCCAAGCTGAAGTCATGGAATTAAAGGCAAATCCCAATCGACCAGCGATGGGAACCATTATTGAGTCTAAAGTTGATAAGGGCCGCGGCCCTGTAATCAGCGTGCTCGTTCAGAATGGAACGCTCCGCGTAGGTGATGCTTTTGTTGCCGGTGCGGTAAACGGAAAAGTAAGGGCGCTCGTAGATGAAGCTGGAGAGACGGTAGAAGAGGCCGGCCCGAGTATTCCAGTCGAGGTTCTTGGAGTTTCCGCTTCAGCGGTTGCCGGAGATGACTTTGTTGTCATGAGTTCGGATTCTCAGTCGCGCAAAGTCGCCGAGGATCGAGCACAACGTCGTCGTCGTAAGGAATTGGCCACTGCAAATGTTGGCTCTTCTACAGGCGGGCCGCTAACGCTTGAGAGCTTTTCTCAGATGGTAACGGATTCTGTCGAGATTAAAGAGCTGCCGCTGATTGTTAAAGCTGATGTTCAAGGCTCAGTGCAAGCAGTTGCCGATGCCCTGTCAGAGCTTAGCAATGAAGAAGTGAAGGTGAAAATAATTCACAAAGGCGTGGGAGCGATTTCTGAAAATGATGTTCAGCTATCCGCAGCCTCTAGTGCAATTCTCGTCGCCTTTAACGTTCGTCCTGACGCTCGAGCATTGCCATTAGTAGAAAAAGCTGGGCTTTCAGTTCTTTACTCTAGAGTTATTTATGACCTTGTTGACTCGGTGAATGCTGCCCTCAAAGGTAAGATGGCACCGAAGTTCGAGGAGAAGACACTTGGGCGAGTAGAAGTTCGACAAACTTTCAGAGTTCCAAAGATAGGAATGGTTGCTGGTTCGTACGTTACCAACGGGCAGGTTACGAGAAATGCTCTCGTCAGAATCTTGCGTGATGGTGTGGTGGTGCATGAAGGCAAGCTCGCAAGTTTACGTCGCTTCAAAGAAGACGTGAAAGAAGTGGCGACGGGCTATGAGTGTGGAATTGGTGTGGAAGGATTCGCTGATATTAAAGACGGCGACGTCTTTGAAGTCTATAAAGTGGAAGAGATTGCGCACTAGCAGTATGCGAATCTTTGAGGAGTCCTGATGTCAACGCAGTTTCGACGAGAGAGGGTTAGTGAACTGCTCCTTGCTTTCATTGGCGAGGAGTTGAGGGCGATGAGAGATCCACGTCTGTCACTTATCACCGTCACCGGCATAGAGGTTTCGAAGGACTATCGCTACGCGAAAGTATTTTGGTCAGCGCTCGAGAGTGTCGCAACTGATGCTACTGCCTCTGAAGAGGGGGCTGAAGAGCGAGAAGGAGTGAATGATTCTTATCCGGTAGATTCTTCACCGGCAGGCCGATTCTTGGATGAAGCTGCCATCGCAGAGACGA
>QIGM01000381.1 GCA_003230795.1 bacterium | reverse complement strand
CGAAGGTCAGGAAATTCCTCGCCCTCTGCATTGGAACGGCTACGAGCTTCAGCCTCGTCGATTTGAGTTTTGGACGCTAGGGGAAGGCCGACTTCACGATCGTTTCGAGTACGTATTGGATGCTGAGGATAGTTGGAAAATACAAAGGCTTAATCCTTAACGACTCCAGACTCAACCGAAGAAGAAGCTAAAGATTGAATCCGCCGAATTCAACGTTATCGTTTACGGCGTCTCTCTTCTTTTCTTCTTCTAGATCACTCTCGCTGATTTCACCAACATCTGGCACCGAGCCAAGGCCTTCATCGTCATATACATACTCAGCCTCTTCGACGAACTCCTCTTTCTCCGCTTCAAACTCAGGCTCCTCGACGACTAGCTCAATAGTGTCGTCTAACTTCTCTGCTTTAGGCTCCTCGAATCGCACAATCTTTCCATCTTCTATCGTGTATTCATGAACGCGATAGTAATGGTTCCGTCTGTCATTGAGTCGAGGCTGTTCAGTGATTTTTCCGCGCTCTTTAAATGAACCTTCTGAGGAACGAGTCATCACCATTTTCAGTACCGCGTGGCTTGCATCAGCAGTCTCTTGAAGAATGTTCACGCCGCTTCGTTGCAGGCTCACGACTGGAACCGATAAGGCAAATAGAATAATGAAAATAATTCGCTTCATGGAAGAGTTTCCTCAAACTTCATCGTGCCGAGCTCGACACTCTAGGAATCGGCAGAACGGCCATATTCCTTGAGAAAACACTGAATTAGCTAATTTTAAGGAGTTAGATGCCCGGCAAAATATACCCAGGGAAATCTACCCGGCGAAATCAAACAGCGAGGCAAGACTATCGGCAAGACCTGCTTACGCTATTATCTGCGTTTCCGATACGAAACAAGTCCAGACTCTTTCTTTACGATCAAGGTTCGCTGCCCAATAAGACGAAGCTCTCGTTTAGGCGTTTCGTAATGGAAGAAAAAACTATCTTCATCTTCGGTAGTCGTTAAAGGATCTCCCCAAGAGACCTGTCGAAGAGCAAGATGTTTTTGCGCTCTTTTCTTAGCAAGACGCTCAGCCGCTAAATGTTTCTTCTCAGCAGCTTCTTTCGAAGTAGATTCTAGCTTATCACTAGCAGTGGTTTTCGTATCCTCTGCGACACCCTGAGGGTTCGCCTTCGTATCAATATTTGGTGCCTCGTTGTTTGCGCATGCACCAAAGAGCAAAGTAATTCCGCAGGTAACGGTAAGAAGCTTCTTCATAATCCCCTCGTTTAGGAAAAGTAGTAGCGCTAGGCTATCATTAAGACGCTCATTGACCAACTATCTTCACGCGGCACTATTTCATCACTTGCTGGACAAAGACTGGGCTTTCGCTCCTTCAATTTTCTGCTAATGGTTTGGATTGAATTTAATCTCTAGCAAGCGCAACAGACTTACAAAAGTATTGATCCTAGCTTTGGGATTCCAGAATCACATCTTCAACTGTTTCTAAGAGCTTTTCGGCAAAGAGAGTTTTGCTTAAAAATCCTGTCGCCCCATAAGACTCGCATGTCCTACGAGCCCAGCCCGGATCTTCGCCGGTCATTATCAGAACGGGAAGTAGTTCTTCGGTTTCTCGGATTTTCTTCAGCACCTCGAAGCCATCAAGGTCTGGCATTAAGACATCAAGCAGGATGCAGTCGTGGTTGGAGCTATTGAACAGAGACAAGCCCTGCTCTCCATTCTCCGCCTGATCAACTTCGTAGCCGGCATCAGAAAGCACGTCCCCCAGGAACTGACGAACATGTGCAGAATCATCGATTACGAGCACTCGTAACATACAAGCATCATATATCTCAACAATTCTAAGTCAATCACCTTATTGTAAGAAAATTACGAACAAAGGCTGCTAGCGGAGAGTTAAATCTGGAGAAACCTGATTAGCCGGAATTATGTAGAATTTTCCTGCACTTAATCGCTCGAAGGCTCTTTAAGCGTTTGGTACTGACGAGCAAGGAAGGGGTCTTTTACCCCCTGCTCTACCCAAACCCTCGCCTCATCGAGAGCAAAATTTTGCGCTTTCCAGGCCTCAGCCTCCCAAGGAAACATAAATACCTCCAGCCAGGCCGCAGCCTCTTCGGGCTCTTCAAACCCTGCTTGCCTGCACTGAATCGCTATTTCTAGTCGCTCCGAAAATTCAGTTTGCCACTTCTGTGCCGCCGCAATATCGAATCCGCCGCGAAGCCATCTTCGAACTTTATCAGGATCATCAAACCCTGCGTCCTGCCACACTCGTGCCACCTCAGGCTCGGCCTCACTTTTCTGCCAAAGTTGAGCGGCTTTCGGGCTAAACCCTGCTTGCTTCCAACGCAGGGCTCGCTGCGGCTTTAGGCCAGTGGCGCTCCATGCTTGGTACTGAAAGGGATCAGTGAAACCTACAGATGACCAATCTGTCTTAGTGAATGTGAGAACTTCAACATCTTCTTCATCCGTCGTACCAAGAAGGTCTTTTAGAAAACGTAGTGTTGGATCAATTTTAAGCGGACGATGCTTGCTGATGGGAAGATGATCACGGGCGAATGAGAGCTTAGAAATTGCTTCGTCAAACTGAGCGGTAAAGACCAAGAGAACACCGATGCGATAGTGCGCAAACGGCAAAATGCTATCTTCTTCCTTCTCAATCTCAGCGTACCAACGCGCAAACTCCTGTTCTGTATTCTCTCTGGAAACATAGAGGTCAGGCATACGTCCAAGGGAAAAGAAAAGCCGTAACGCTAGATCGTATGCTGCATCCTCTCTTTCTGCAGGTTTGAGTTCTTGAAACTTTGCCTGAGCCTCCTCAAGACCTTTCTCTTCGTTGAAGCCTAGAACTAGCTCATGCATGTTCTTAGAAACTTCCTGATTAGATACAAACGCGCGCTCATACTCGAGGAATCCTTCACCCCAGATGCGTTGAGCCTCTTCAAACTCCCCACGCTGATAACAAGCAAGTCCGTCTTCAAAGATGAATGCACCCAAGCGATTCGTGAGCTCAGGAGAACGAGCACCACGCTGAAAAGCCTCTTGGTAGCGTTCTCGAGCCTCAAGAGCTCGCCCATCTTCTAGTAGCAAATCTCCTAGTAAGAAGTAGGGCCGTGGACTTTGGCCCTCAAGCTCAGTTGCTGAGTGGTACGCAGCAAAGGCAGACTCTCGATCTCCACGCCCAAGCTCCGCCTTTGCTAAATGAATGAACGCAAGTTCGAAAGAAGGATCTATTAAGATTGTGCGTTTGAGCGAGGCACTTGCCTCATCCCATCGCTCCAGCTGCATATAACCCACTGCGAGATTACAATGAAGCGCTGGATTTTCTGGGTCTGTCTTTAATGCTCGGAGAAAGGCATCGACTCCCTCCAAATAGTCACCGCGCCTTAGGTACACGCAGCCGAGAGAAAACAGTAAGTCACTCTCGTCTCCTCGTTCAGACAAAAGGGCAGTGAGCACACGAATCGTCGGAGGAACAGCCTCCCGTATTAGCGGCGGTGGACAGAGTTCAAATGTTTTACTTTCTGTCTCCTGAGACATTACGTGATTCCTCTCTCCCCTCTCCTTTATGCGTCATATCATGAACATGAGCATCGCCACTCAAACGTCGTTTTGAACGAGCGATAAAGTCTTTTCTCCAGTTCCGAAAAACTCGTCTTTTGTTGTTCAGCCACAGTAGGGCGTAACCGTAATCAGAGAATGTAAATCTAAGAAGCTGTAGTCTGCCCTTTTTAATAAAGCAGAACATATGAGAAAGCATATTCGCTTCTGTTAAGAGTAGATGCTTCCCGGAAGCCTTCGGTATCTGGAAATGATAATTCGGAATCGCTTTTCCTTGGCGCCGATGAGTCTCAATCACCCGAAACGCTCTCCAACGCTTCTCAATACCCATCATAGTATTCGAAGTTCGAGCGATGTCGGCATCTAGTCGCCGAAGTTGAATCTTACCGTCTCGAAGGGCGCTCGTGAGAAATTTCTCGCCCGTCGCCGTACGAGAGAGGGCAAAGCTGTAGCCTTCGTAGAAATCTATATCGTCAGCAGGCGGCGGTAACCAGGGGTCGCCAACGGCAATATCTGCGAATTCGGAGGTAGAGTCGTAACACGTGAGGCAACGCGGAGGGGTATAGAGGCGATAAAGAATATTGATTATCTCCATCGAGCTGGGTCGAAAACCACGCTTCTCCGGAAAGTAGACTGGCCGCAAGCTTCCGTTCTCAAGTTCGACATGAGGAGTGCCTGGATGCTTTCCAACTCTCGAAATAAAACGAGTGACTTTCCCTGTCTTAGGCTCGTCCTTCACAATGTGAGACCAAATTTCTTGCATCGGTTCATGCTCAACCGCGGCATGACAAAAGAGTCCAATAGTTAGGACCACTCGCTCGCGGATTCTTTTGTCTAGTTCAGCAGCCTTGTGAAAGCCATGAATTTGGCAAGGAAGTCCCACGAGAGCGTAACGACCTTCCTTTAAACGAATCTCTTCAAAGACCGCGTTTGTCGGAGCAATCGCATACTTCGATTTCGTCGAACTCAACAGCTCTTCACGAGTACGAGCAATAATTGGCTTGCCTTTCCATTTTTCGTCATTATCGGAAGCGACGACAACAGCGCCATCTATTTGACCACTTTCTAAGAGATGTAAGAGAAGACCCGTAATCAATCCTCCGCTTGTAGAGTTTTTTCGAAGCTCAGGGTCCGTTGCAAAGCTCAAGTAAGCGTTTTCAAAGTGCCCGTGCATGTCTTCAAGGTCAGGGACATGACCGAACTGCTTCGCAGCAACACTTGCCACATTAAACTCATCTCCCGGACATACCTTTACGCAAAGATCGCAGTCAGTGCAGGCTGAAAGGTTCTCAACAATTGGATACTCATTTTCGTCACGCCCCAGGACTTTCGTTGGACAAATACCAACGCAACTTCCGCAACGATGGCAGAGATCCTCTTCCACAATCCGCGCAAGTGTCTTCAGGGCGCGGGGCGGCTCAGCATCGGACTCCGAGGGCCAAGTGTAGCGCTCGTGAAGGCGGGATCGACCCTTTAGGGCAAGCTTTGTCATCGCTGATTGATATGCTAGATTTCATGAGTAAAATGAAATCCAATAACACAACATTTTCTGATATGGAGCAAGAATCAGCTCCCCTAACTCCGCAACAAAAGCGCTTTCGATCTTCGAAGAATCCGCTCGCGGCATACAAGGAACTTGTAGTCGGCGCAAACGCGTCCTGGCTGAGCTTTGTATTCGTAGAACTCTATGCACTGCTATTCTCAGCTCTCCCTGGCTTGTTTGGCTATGGAGGCCGCTCACTGCTCTTGCC
>QIGM01000066.1 GCA_003230795.1 bacterium | reverse complement strand
GGTGTAGAACAAAAGCATGTTGCCTGGATGTTAGACCGGATCTTTAGTGCGCTAGGTTATGTGCATCAGGTGGGAGTAGTTCACGGCAATTTGTCGCCCTCCCATGTGTTGATACAGCCCCCCTCCCATAATGTGTTTATTGCAGGAGGGTGGGGGAGTGCTGTGCTCGACCCTGCGTTATCCGGAGAGAGAGTATTGCAGCCGTCTGAGGTATTTAGTGCCCCAGAGCTGCATGAGGATGGGCGAATCGGCCCCTGGAGTGATGTCTACTCCGTGGGCAAGCTCGCTATCTGGCTCTTTGGCGGTGATCCAGTGACAAATTCGATTCCTTCAGTTGTAGAAGTTCCATTTCGAGACTTTGTGCTCGATATGGTTGAGGAACGAATCGCAAGGCGTCCTGCTGATGCTTGGGAACTGCATCAGGTTTGGTGTGAAGTAAAGGACTCTCTCTGGCCGAGAAAGTTCCTCCACTTCAACATGCTTTAGTTCCTCATTTCTTACTTCCAATTTCAAATACTATTACTCGAAAGGAGTACTACCATGGGTAGTGGCTCACGGTTTGGTGGTGATGTTAGGCAAGCACGCGCGGCAATTGGTACGCAGCGCGATAGTAGTCGAGCCTTCCAACACCATGTGCAAGTTCGAAACGGTGGCGAGAAGAAAGTTCATCGTGATCTCAACATTCACAACAAAGTTCGTGAATGTCGGGACTCAGAAGAACATCCTGAAACGACGCCGATTGTGATTGCGATGGATGTTACCGAGTCTCGTGGAGATGATACGCTTCGTATCCATGAGCAGCTTCCGTCGATGCTTGGTTCGATTCTGGTGAGCGGTATTGCCAGCGATCCACAGGTGATGACCGCCGGCATCGGTGATGCGAACTCGGATAAGGCACCAATTCAGGTCTCAGAGTTTGAGTCTGACGAACGAATTGATCGTCAGCTCGAAAAGATCTGGATGGAGAAGGGCGGTGGAGGTACCGGGCAGGAGTCTTACGAACTCCTCGCTTACTACCTCGCACGGCGCACTGAACTTGATTGCCTCACAAGAGGCAAAAAGGGTTTGGTGTTCTTCACGGGAGATGAATCTCCTTACGACCTTGTTTCGCCTGGTTTCATCAACAGCTACATCGGTGGCAAGGAAAGAAGTCGAGGGGTCTCGACTCAGCGGGTCTTCAAGGAACTGCAAGAGAAGTATGACCCCTTCTTCATCTTTCCTCGTACCTCGATGGCTGATCGGGTGCAGTCGATTGATGCGGAAATCAAGCAGCGTTTGGACTTAGCAGGTGGTGAATACCGCGACTGCTACATTCGGGCGACGCTGATTTGGAATGACTTCAATGACCTCGACTTGCATGTTAGGACGCCGAATGGAGAGCATATCTTCTACGGCGACAGCAAGTCAGGTTGTGGTGGATTTCTTGATGTCGATCGCAACGCGAGAGGTCGAGAGACTCGAAAGCCAGTGGAGAACATCCGTTGGAAAGTCGGAGACTCGAAACCGCAGCCTGGGAAGTACGAGTTCTGGGTAAATAACTACGCCTATCATGAGGATACGCGTGGCGAAATACCCTTCAAAGTTGAACTCGAAGTGCAGGGACGCACGCAGACGTTCGAAGGAGTGATGCCGATGCGCAGTGCGAAGCACGATATTCCGGCATTCACGATTGACTTTGATCCCTCGGCACCAAGGCCGGACAAAGGCGATGTTCATGAGGCGTACACCGACGAGGTGATACTCTCGAACTGGAGTGCCTTGATTCCGGCGGAGAATATTCTTCGGGTTGAAGACCCGAGGAATTCAGTTGAGGTGATGCTCGGAGCGACGGCGCTTACGCAAGGCACCTTCGATCTTGCTGGGTTTGAGCAAGATATGAAAAGCCGACGCGTAGCAAAGGCGCGAAGAGAGGATGTGCTTAGCGCGCTGAAGGCGTATGCCGAAGCAAGTGAGCGCACCCAAGTGGATGAGAGTCTGTTTCAGTAGTCCGCCGTGAGTGTGGGCATGGAAGCCCACATTTTCTTCCTTGTTTTTCGGAAGGAGTTTGTGATGCCAAATTCACACATCGTTATAGGCTTAGCCTATGGAGACGAAGGAAAGGGGTCTTGGGTTGAGCACTTGGTGCGAAAACACAAGATTGCTTATGTCGCTCGTTTCAACGGCGGTGTGCAAGCGCATCATCACGTTGTCCGAGAGGATGGGAGTTACCATGGCTTTCGTCAGTTTGCTGCAGGGAGCTTTGTTCCAGGTGTGCAAACGCTACTGAGCCGCTTTATGTTGCTTGAGCCAGAGATGTTGTTTGAGGAGGCTCGAGCACTTGCCAGCATGGGAGTTGATTCACCGCTCGAAAGAGTGATTGTAAGTGAAGAGACTCCTGTTATTACTCCTTTTGCTCGTTTGCTGAATCAAATTCAGGAAGCTTACCGTGGCCGTAGTCGGCACGGCAGCACTGGATTTGGAATCGGGATTACTCAGCGTGATCTCGAGCAGTATCCTGAGCAGGCACTTCGGGTACGAGATTTCTCCAGCCCTCGATTGTTTGAGAAGCTGAGAGTTCTTGCCGAAGCAGCCATTGAGGAAGCCGAGGAGTATCGTTCTGATGATACTCTTGAGCTGTTTGAGCGCCTTGAACGTAGTGACCTTAACCACTATGCGGAATTCTATCGTAGATTTCCGCAGAAGGTTCGAGTCCTAAGCGACAAAGCGATGCTCCAGATTTTCCGAGAAAACGATGTTGTTTTCGAAGGGGCTCAGGGAGTATTACTCGATCAGCAATTCGGATTTTTCCCTCATGTAACACGCTCCAACTGTACCTTCGGGAACGCGGAGCAGTTACTTCGAGAGGCTAACTTCGACGGTAAGCTCAATAGAGTTGGTTTACTACGCGGATATGGAACACGTCACGGAGCCGGACCATTTGTAACCGAAGTACCCGGACTAGATATCGAACCTTGCCACAATGGTACAAACCTTTGGCAGGGCTCGTTTCGTCAGGGTTGGTTCGATGCCGTCTCCGCGCGTTATGCGCTAAAGGTTGTTGGTGGAGTAGATACTCTCGCTTTAACCAATTTGGACAGAATGTCGCATTTATCAAAAATCAAAATCGCAATTAACTACAGTGATATTGATTCGAGGTACTTCGAGAATGAACGCACGTTTCGTGTGTTGCGCGAAGATGTGACCACTCTCGCAAATCGCTGTCATGCACTAGAGCGTGTTAAGGCGAACTACCGAGAAGTTCCAGGTTGGAAAGAAAACGAGAGCGGAATTGAAGGCTATCTCGACGAACTCGGCAAAGAACTTGGCCGAAGAGTTGATGCTTTCTCTACTTCTGCGCTCCATCACAAGAGTTACCGGTAACCCATGTCCCAATACCGACCCTGGATCGTTCTGCGATTCAGGGTCTTTTCGTTAACTCTTACGCTCTATTTCGATTGTATTAAAGATTCCCAGTATTTTTGAAGCACCGGCAAGGCTAGGGTAGAGAGCAGATAACCCATTGTTGCAATAAAGGCGTTTGCAAAAAATCGATCGACATCAATCATCCAAAATACGAGTGCCATACAGAGATACGTCAAGATAAGAAGACACACACGACGGGTCAGACTGGTCTCCCAACCTTTGTCTCGCTCTACACGAGCATTGCGCTCCTGTATCTCTAAGACGACATGCTCCAATTCAAGCACTCTTTTTCCCAATTCTTCGCTCATAAAACTCCAGTAACCCCTTCTTCGACGGATTTGAGTAATCCTAGACCTTCTCGGCGTTTACGATTTATATAGTCGACCATGATCAAGGAATCGTTTACAACCACCCCAGATAAAGCAACAAGTCCGCACATGCTAAGTATGCTTATCGGCTTACTAAGTAACAAATGCCCGAATGCCGCACCAACAAAGCCGAAGGGAATCGCCACCATAACTATCTAATGGCTGAGCATAGCTTTTAAACGGAATAGCGAGAAGAGCATAGACCAACAATAATATGTAAGAGTCACGACTTAATCTGACACTTTCTAATCTCGGAGGCCTCGACCTCTTATGGCTTGGATTTAGCACCGGTTACGGTGATGTCACCTGGCAGACCCCACTGGGTCTTGACCACAAGATTCGTCATCGAGCTAAAATAGTAATAAGAGAGGTCCGATGGTCGCCAAATTGCCGGATCGTAACGCTTGTCACCATCAAAGTCTCCAGCCTGAGGTATATCGTCTGGCAAGCCGAATTGGACGACCTGTCCCTTACTGCAGTCATAAAAATCAGAAGACCTACAAATATACCAGTTCGCGCTACTGGGTCTCCAAACAACTAACTCTGGTGCACCATCTCCGTCATAATCCCCAATCAAGGGAACATCTCCCGACAAGCCCCATTGCTTTTGAAATACGATCCCGGTGCTGCCACTCTGACGAACAAACCACCGCCCTAACTCTGGGCGGAAGATGATCAAATCATCTGTCCCATCCCGGTCAAAATCGAAGTCGCCCGGAACAGGGGTTAAGTCTTCGGTGCAGTCTGTATTAATCTCCAAAATATTTGACGCTTGCTCTAGCTGCGTAATCGAAGGAAGTCGTAAAATGACCAAACGAGGGTTAGAGCCATTATTCCACGTCGGAATAACTCGGATATCCTCTTCGACGTCCTCACTTCGCATTCCAGACTCGTTAAAAATCAGGTCGGCCCCACCAACCAAAACTGCAATATCTGCCCCACCACCACTGACTTCAGATAGCGGTTGATAAAGCTGCGCCTTCCAAGCAGAGCTTCCAACACGAAAGAAAAAGACACTCAATACGTGACTCGAGCCTAGTGAATCGATAATAGTAAAATTCGTAGAAAAATTGGCGGCGTCGCCAAGTTCATCGAACGGAATGGTCGTATCTGCAGGTGGGACAGAACTCTCAGAAGAGCTATCCAGATTTCCAGAAATATCAACGCAGGTCACTTGCTGAGCAACAGCGTAGTTCTCCGAGATCAAAACTGTCGCAAGAATCAAATAACAGATTAATTTGACGGAAAACCAAAAACTAACCAATTCAAAAGTATTCTCTCTGCTCATTTCTTTTGCGACTCTCTGGATAGGATAACTGAACGAACTCAGCTTCTCTAAATGATACCATAACTACAGAGGGCCTTCGTAATGGTCCCGGGCGACTCCAGAAAGCGACTCCAGAAAGATCGCTTTAAAAGGCTTAAAGTCATCTGTCTCGATGTCCTCAGCACAACCCAGTGAATGGGTCGGAAAATGCTTTTAGCGTTGAATTGTCGGGGCTTGCGTTTGCTTTAACGGGATTAACTTAA
>QIGM01000339.1 GCA_003230795.1 bacterium | reverse complement strand
AGGGCGCGTGCCTATGATGCTGTGGCGCAAAGCGATTTGCGAAACTCCGCAATCGCTCAGGAGGCCTACTTCCTCGACAACGAAGCGTACTCGACGGAAGTATCGCTCTTGCCGGGCTATGTGGGTAGCAAGGGAGTTGAGTTGCGGGTGAGCAATGCGAATGAGGTGGATTGGGCCGGCAGCGCCTACCACCAATCTGGAACGAGCACCTTCTGCTTTGATTCGGCGGCTGGTGCTCCTTTGAATAGAAAGCCTGGTCTGTCCGGAAGCTGCTGATAGAATTGAAGCCGCCTCTTTCTTCGAAGGGGGCGGTTTTTTAAGGAAAAAAGGGGGTAAGTTGGCGCTGCTACGCGCAGAGCGCGACCGGCAGTCCTGCATACGCAAGTGATGAGTAATTCAAAACGCGCATCTCTATTAAACCACTGTGTTTTACTAAACTATCTAAGTTGCGCCACTATATTTCCGCACTAGTCCCGCTTTGCGTACTTTTCTTCCCCGGTGTTATTGTTACCTCTCAGGAAGTAGAGAAGTATTGTAATTTAAGTGGTTTAGGAGTTTGTTTCGCATGGAGCAGTTCGTTCATCTGCATCTACATAGTCAGTTTAGTGTCTTAGATGGTGCGATAAAATTAAAAGAACTTGTCTCTAAGGCGAAAGAGCTCAATCAGCCTGCGGTCGCAGTGACCGATCATGGCAATATGCATGGGGCGATTGAGTTTTTTCAGACTGCGACCGCAGCGGGCATTAAGCCGATAATCGGGTGTGAGGTCTATCTCACCACGGGTAGCAGGCACCTAAAAAAATTGCCCTCCCAGGGCGGTGGTAGCACTCATCACCTCACGCTCCTTGCTGAGAATTACCAGGGCTATAAGAATCTTTGTCGTCTGGTGACGACAGCCTACACTGAAGGCTTTTATTTCCGTCCTCGTATTGATCACGAGCTACTAGAGGCTTGCAATGAGGGCATCATTTGTCTTTCTGGCTGTCTCTCTGGTGAGCTCGCAGATTATTCTAAGCGTGGAGATATTGAAGGCGGGCGCGAGGTCGTGAAGAAATATCACTCGGTATTTGGAGATCGTTTTTATCTCGAACTACAGCCGCACGACATTCCAGAACAACAATCACTAAACGTCTTTGCTGCTGAGCTCAGTCAGGAGATTGGTATCCCAACGATTGCGACGAATGACTGTCATTATTTGAGTCCAGAGGATCACTATGCGCAAGAGGTGCTGATGTGCATCTCGACGGGAAAACTCGTCACCGACGAAAATCGCATCCGTCACGAACATGCTCGACTTCATGTAAAAACTGGAGACGAAATGCGCAGTGCGATGCCGGATTACCACGATGCGATTGCACGCACGATGGAAATTGCGGAGCGTTGCAACGTCGAGTTCGACTTTAATACCTACTATATGCCGAAGTTTCCGACTGAAGAGACGCAAACAATTGAAGAGCTCTTTGTTGAGGAAGCAAAGAAGGGACTCGCGCTTCGGATAGAAGAATACAAGAAGCGAGGGGCTCCGTTAACCGTGGAAGAGCTTCCCGTTTTTCAAGCGCGTCTCGAGGAAGAGATAGAGCTCATTCTTAATATGGGTTTCGCGGGATATTTTCTCGTTGTTTCTGATTTCATTCTTTGGGCAAAGAAGAATGATATTCCGGTTGGTCCGGGAAGAGGAAGTGCGGCAGGCTCTCTCATCGCTTATGTGCTCTTTATCACCGAAATCGATCCCATCAGGAACGTGCTTCTCTTTGAGAGATTTCTAAATCCTGAGCGTGTGTCTCTACCTGATATTGATGTGGATTTTTGTATTTATGGTCGTGACAAGGTCATTGACTATGTCTGTGAGAAATACGGGCGCGACAAGGTGGCGCAGATTGTTACTTTTGGAACGCTCAAAGCCAAAGCTGCCATAAAAGATGTCGGGAGAGCCTTGGGGCTTAGCTACGCGGAGACAGATCGTGTGGCGAAGCTCATACCAGCTCCACGTCAAGGTTTCGACTATCCGATTGCCGAAGCTCTCAAAATGGAGAAACGCCTGCGCCAGTATGCGGACGCTGAAGGGAAAGAGCTTATTGAGCTTGCGATGAAGCTTGAAGGACTTTCTCGCCATACTTCTACTCATGCCGCGGGTCTCGTGATTGCGGATCGTCCGATCGTAGAATACATGCCGCTGATGGTTGATAAAGACCAGCAGGTTATTTCTCAGTATTCAATGAACTACGTGGAAAAAATCGGTCTTGTGAAGTTCGATTTTCTTGGTTTGAAGACCTTATCCGTTCTCCATGAAGCGACTCGTTTGATAGAGGCGACTACCGGGAAAAAGGTAGACTTGAACTCACTTCCGCTTGATGATCAACGTACCTACAAGTTGGTCAGTAAGGGCAGAACGATTGGTGTGTTCCAGTTGGAGTCGAGCGGAATTACCGAGATGGTATCTCGATTGAAGCCAAACTGTTTCGAAGATCTAGTTGCTATTCTCGCACTATACCGTCCGGGGCCACTCGATGCAGGAATGGTGGACCACTACATTAACCGTAAGCACGGCAGAGAGCAGGTTCGTTTTCTCCACCCACTGCTTGAAACGATTCTGAAAGACACCTACGGTATTATCCTTTATCAGGAGCAAATAATGCAGATTGCTCGCGATATGGGAGGCTATTCGCTCGGAGAAGCGGATATGCTGCGACAAGCGATGGGGAAGAAGAAGCCGGAAGAGATGGCGAAGCAACGCGAATTTTTTCTCGTTGGTGCGAAGGAGAAAGGAGTTCCAGATGTTGCAGCAATCGAAGTATTTGATCAGATGGAGACCTTCGCTCGTTATGGTTTTAACAGAAGTCACTCCGTGGCCTATGCGCTTATTTCCTTTCAAACTGCCTACCTCAAGGCGCATTACCCGCATCAGTTTCTCGCGGCACTTATGACGTTTGAAATGGGCGATACCGACAAGACCTTGAAGAACATCAATGAGTGTAGGGAAATGGGAATCGATGTTACACCGCCCGATCTGAACTCGGGAGATGTTCGATTTAATGTAGTCGGCGGCAAAATTGTCTTTGGGCTTGCCGCGATTAAGGGGATTGGCGAGAAGGCGGTTGCAAAGATCATTGAAGAGCGCTCAGAGAACGGCGAATTTCGCAGTGTGCTAGATTTTTGCAAGCGCGTGGACTCCTCAATTACCAATCGTCGGACACTGGAGAATTTTGTTAAATCCGGCGCCTTTGATTTTACCGAACTCAGTCGATCTGAAATGAACGAGCGAATCGAGGATGTATTAAAGTTCGCTGCTCGGTTTAAAGAGCAACGAGATTCAAATCAAATAGGCCTATTTGATTCGCAGCAACCCTCAGATGACGAGCAGTACTCTCCGAACAGAGACTTACTTCCAGAGTGGCCTACGAATATTCGGTTGAGCCAAGAACGAGAGGTGCTTGGGTTTTACCTTTCCGGACATCCACTAGAAAAGTTTCGAGGGGAGCTTAAGCGAATTGGTAGCTCGACCATTGAGAGCCTTTCCTCTGGTTCTGATGGTGCAAACGTATCAGTTGCAGGGGTAATCACATTCCTGAAGCTAAAGAACACGAAAAAGGGTGATCGTTACGCAACTTTTAAGCTCGAGGATTTGCTCGGAACTATTGAAGTCATTGCGTGGCCTGATACCTATCACAAGATCCACGAGACGCTTCAAAGTGAAGATCCGGTTGTGATTAGTGGAAGACTGGACGTTTCCGATGAGCGAAGGAACCTAATCGCAAACAAGGTTGAATCGGTAATTACGCTCCGAGATAATAGCGCGACCCATGCGCTCATTCACCTCGATGAAACCATGCATAACGAAGCCTTGCTCAAGCCACTCTATGAGTTGCTTGAAAGTCATCAAGGGGCCTGTCCAGTTCGCTTGCTTGTGCGTCGTCAGGAGCATAGTGAAACCTGGATCGCGCTGCCCAAAACCTTAAAGATTGCCCCGTCTGAAATGCTGTGCAACAAGGTTGAAGAACTATTTGGCGCCCCAATACTTACCTTCCAGTAGGAGCATGCTGATGAGTGAACTCGAAAATACCGTCGCCTACCTCCAGCACTCGGTCGCTAAAAATAAGAAATCCATCTTTTGGATAATTACTGGTCTTCTCTTTTTCTACTTCTTACTGCAAGTGCAAGAAATAGCGGCACTGCTGTTGGCGTCGTACGGCATGGCGCTTTTGCTCGATCCTATCGTTAGTAAGTTGGAGGCAAGAGGTGTCCCTCGCGCCGGGTCGATAATTGGAATTGGCGCGGTGGTTTGTATTGCGATTGTTGTGCTGTTCGCCTTGGCGCTTCCTCAGATCATCGTTGAGTATCAGGACCTACTCAAAAACTTACCAAATTATCTTCGTTCAGCGCTGGCGCGCATTTTCCAACTGGGAGAACAGTGGCTGGGAATTACACCCCCTCAAAGTAACGATGAGATTGTAGAGCAGTTTCGAGGATACCTTTCGGCGCTCGGCGTCGACCAGCTTCGAAGTGCTGGCCGAGCTCTCGGTCTTACGGCGCTGCGTGGGTATTCTTTTGCACTTACTGTTTTCAACCTCTTTCTTCTGCCATTTTTCGTCTTTTATATAGCTCGCGATTTGCGGTCTTTGCATAGAGCCGTTGGCAGTTTCTTGGACGAAGAAGTTAGAGAGCGAGTAGTCTCAGTTGCGAAAGAGATTTTAAGGCATGTGTATGCGTTCTTCGAAGGACAGCTCACGGTGAGTCTCATCTTGGCTGTGCTGTACATAATAGGCTTTAGCCTAGTCGGTCTGCCCTGGGCCTTTGTCGTCGGAATGCTCACTGGTTTACTTAATATAGTTCCTTATCTAGGTGTGGCTGTGGGTTTCTTCCTTGCGACCGTTCTGTCGCTCGTAAGCGATCCTAGTCTATCGCACCTCCTCCTTGTGTATGGCGTGTTTGTTGCGATCCAATTGGTTGAAGGAAATTTCCTGACTCCCAAAATCGTCGGCGAAAGCGTAGGGATTCATCCGCTCGGTGTGATGGTTGCCTTAATTGTTGGCGGGGACTTGTTTGGTCTCGTTGGAATGATTCTCGCGATTCCTGCGGCGGCGGCGGTTCGGGTTCTCTTTCAGCGAACTCTGGAAGCTATTGAAGAGGAGATAGTCATCTAGAAGAGAAAATCTCGGCAGCTTGGAGCCTAGCGGAAGTTCTTTGATTTTATAAATCCCCTTGCTCTGGCAGCAGCCTTCAGTGGAGAAAAACCTGATCGGTTTTCCCCGTGTCTTGATGACTATCCCCTATGTCTCCTACCGGAGGGTCCGTTCAGTCGCCAC
>QIGM01000413.1 GCA_003230795.1 bacterium | reverse complement strand
ATGCTTCAGCGTGACCTTGGACGATGCCCTCTTTGTCGAGGAACGGGGCAAACCACTGTAGCGCTAGAGCTACTGGGCTCTGGTGTGGAGCTTTGCGAGCGGTGTTTAGGGCAGAGATTTCAGGCGAGAGTGCTGGAGGTTACCTATCAAAATAGGGCTATTTCGGACACATTGCGCTGCTCTATCGCGGAGGCGATTTCACTTTTTTCTTCACAGCCCGCTTTGGCCGCTAGTTTTCAGTTAGCCGAGAGACTGGGCTTAGGGCATTTAGCACTCGGTTTGAGTGCCGAATCCCTAGACTCCTTCCAGCTCGCTAGAATTGAGCTTGTGCGGGTCTTATCGTCGCTGAGTGACAAGCGGAGTACGATTTTATTGCTCGATAGCGTCTTTGCCGGCGTTGATGAAACTCATCTCGAAAGCCTGATCCATGTCGTGTCTAGCTATTTGTCTCGCGGACATGCGGTTATTCTAAGTTCGTTTGAGAATCGGTTTCTTGCTCTTGCGAACAGAATTTACCTAGCCCAGTCAGTCCAGGAGCCTCTGAAGCCGATTTCGGCAGCCGAGGGCAATGAGGTGCTGTCAGCGACTTCTTGCTAGCCAGTTGAATTGCTCATTAAATCCCAGTATCAATATCGCAATCAGGAGGTTCAGATCACCGAAAACACCTGTATTTTTGAAACGCAGATAATGTTCAATTCTTCAAAAAAATACCCATATTACTCTTGCTTCTTTAATTCATTTAGATCATGTTGAGCCTCCTTCGGAAACGGGGGTAAGAAACACTCAGATTAAGGCGGAAATCCCGTCCCAATTCTGAAAAATTATTTGCGAAATAGCGGTCTTAGGAGCTTGTTTTTTGTTTTCTCCTGGGGCAAACTAGCCCGCCGAAATCGTTTGCAACCCGTTTTGTAGTGGGTGAAGGCGGCCAAGAGTTAGGCTGCACACGTTTTCGTGAGTTTTGTTTCTTTGTTTTTTTACATTCGAGGATGAGTAGAAGAGAGCAGAGCTTGGTTTGGACGTCTGAACGACGTATTCAAATCAGCTGCGCGTATAAAGACGAAGACAATAAAATGTCTCCGTCCTTTGAGTTGTGATTCAGGACCAAAAGAATTTGTAGTATCACTCCTTTTTGTTTCGGCAAAAGGGGCTCTCACTGCTTCGGCAGAGAGAATAATGTTGATGCAAGCAGCAGAATTTAAATCAAACTGAAGAGTTTGATCCTGGCTCAGAACGAACGCTAGCGGGATGCCTCAAACATGCAAGTCGAACGAGAAAGTACCTTCGGGTGCGAGTATAGTGGCGCACGGGTGAGTAACACGTAGCTAACGTACCCTTTCGCTGGGGATAACTTCGGGAAACCGATGCTAATACCGAATGATCTGATACGGCCCTCGGGCTGTATCGGTAAAGCCTTCGGGCGCGAAAGGATCGGGCTGCGTTTCATTAGCTTGATGGTGGGGTAATGGCCTACCATGGCGACGATGAATAGCTGGTCTGAGAGGATGATCAGCCACACTGGAACTGAAACACGGTCCAGACTCCCACGGGAGGCAGCAGTTGGGAATATTGGACAATGGGGGAAACCCTGATCCAGCAATCCCGCGTGAGTGATGAAGGCTCTAGGGTCGTAAAGCTCTTTCAGCAGGGAAGAATAAAATGACGGTACCTGCAGAAGAAGCACCGGCTAACTCCGTGCCAGCAGCCGCGGTAATACGGAGGGTGCAAGCGTTGTTCGGAATCATTGGGCGTAAAGCGCGTGTAGGCGGCCAGATAAGTCTGATGTGAAAGCCCGGGGCTCAACCCCGGAAGTGCATTGGATACTGCCTGGCTAGAGGATGAGAGAGGGAAGTGGAATTCCTGGTGTAGGGGTGAAATCCGTAGATATCAGGAGGAACATCAGTTGCGAAGGCGACTTCCTGGCTCATTTCTGACGCTGAGACGCGAAAGCGTGGGGAGCAAACAGGATTAGATACCCTGGTAGTCCACGCCCTAAACGATGAATACTAGACGTCGGAATTCCTAATAGTTTCGGTGTCGTAGCTAACGCATTAAGTATTCCGCCTGGGGATTACGGTCGCAAGATTAAAACTCAAAGGAATTGACGGGGGCCCGCACAAGCGGTGGAGCATGTGGTTTAATTCGATGCTACGCGAAGAACCTTACCTGGACTTGACATCCCGGGCTACCCTGGGAAACCAGGGGTTCCCTTCGGGGACCCGGTGACAGGTGCTGCATGGCTGTCGTCAGCTCGTGTTGTGAGATGTTGGGTTAAGTCCCGCAACGAGCGCAACCCTCGCCGTTAGTTACCATCATTAAGTTGGGCACTCTAACGGGACCGCTAGGCTATAAGCCAGAGGAAGGTGGGGATGACGTCAAGTCCTCATGGCCTTTATGTCCAGGGCTACACACGTGCTACAATGGAAAGGACAAAGCGCTCGCAAGCTCGCAAGAGCAAGCAAATCGCAAAAACCTTTCCTCAGTTCGGATTGGAGTCTGCAACTCGACTCCATGAAGTTGGAATCGCTAGTAATCGCGGATCAGCAATGCCGCGGTGAATACGTTCCCGGGCCTTGTACACACCGCCCGTCACACCATGGGAGTTGGTTGTACCGGAAAACGTTGAGCTAACCCCCCTCTTTCGGGATGGGGGAGGCATGCGTTTATGGTATGGCTGATGACTGGGGTGAAGTCGTAACAAGGTAGCCGTTGCGGAAGCAGTGGCTGGATCACCTCCTTTAGGGAGTTTCCATAATAGAAATTGTCAGAGGGCTGACCTTTCTTTTATTGGACTCACCGATATTAGGACTGAATTACAATAGCGCAGCTTTTTATACGATACGTCCAACAGCGTTTATTTACTGTTGCGCCAAGCGCCTGCTCTCTTTTACTTACGCCTCGAATGGGGATCGCTATTTTTTAGCGTTCTTATTTGCAGCAATATTTTGCTGGGCGTTTTTAGAGGGATGGAAAAAAGATCGTCCCCAGAAATAGTAGGCGAGGACTGTCAGTTAGGGTGGATTATTAGATTCGCCAGTAATTGAAAGGCTTCGCCTTTTTAACGAAGTAGAAGTTTTACTTCGAGTAAAAAAAGACTCTGATTGTAGGAGTCACGTTTTTTGACAATTTGGTACGGGAAGATGAGCACGATAAAAAATCGCGATCGTGCGCGTAAATGGGGATGACGAGTCCTTGTTTGAAGCGGCGATCGCAAAAAACGAAAGTTTTACTGAGAAAAAAGAACATCTCAAGCGTAGGCGACTGATGAGACTTTAGAGTTTCATGAGAAAATGAAGTTACTAAGAGCATACGGGGGATGCCTTGGCGTTCAGAGGCGACGAAAGACGTGGATAAGCTGCGATAAGAATCGGGGAGCCGCTAATCAGGCACTGATCCGGTTATTTCTGAATGGGGGAACCCAGCTCGGCTAACACCGAGTTACTCCTTAGGGAGGGCTAACCAGGGGAACTGAAACATCTAATTACCCTGAGGAAGAGAAATCAATAGAGATTCCCATAGTAGCGGTGAGCGAACTGGGAATAGCCCAAACCAGACGAACTTCGGTTCTTCTGGGGTTGTAGGGCGTACAACAAAGCCGACCAAAGTGGATAGTTGAATTGAGTTGGGAAGCTCAGCCATAGACGGTGATAGCCCCGTAAACGAAATTCATAATGGCGGTGAGTACGTTCCTGAGTACAGCGAGACACGTGGAACCTTGCTGGAATCTGGGTGGACCATCATCCAAGGCTAAATACTACTGAACGACCGATAGCGAACTAGTACCGTGAGGGAAAGGTGAAAAGAACCCCGAGAGGGGAATGAAATAGATCCTGAAACCGTATGTTTACAAGCAGTCGAAGCACTATGTCCTTCGGGACACGTGCGACGGCGTACCTCTTGCATCATGGGTCAGTGAGTTACGCCTCAGTGGCAAGGTTAAGTCGTAAGACGGAGCCGAAGCGAAAGCGAGTCTTAATAGGGCGACTTAGTCACTGGGGGTAGACCCGAAGCCAGGTGATCTATCCATGGCCAGGTTGAAGCTCGGGTAACACCGAGTGGAGGACCGAACCGGGTAACGTTGAAAAGTTATCGGATGAGCTGTGGATCGGAGTGAAAGGCTAATCAAACCTGGAGATAGCTGGTTCTCCTCGAAATATATTTAGGTATAGCGTCGTGTATATGCAGTGGGGGTAGAGCACTTACTGGGCTAGGGGGCTTACCAGCTTACCAAACCCAAATAGCCTCCGAATACCACTGTAGTCGAGCACGGCAGTCAGCCCGCGGATGACAAGGTCCGCGGACGAAAGGGAAAGAACCCAGACCGCCAGCTAAGGTCCCTAAATTAATGCTAAGTGTTTAAGGTTGTGAGGACGCTCAGACAACCAGGAAGTTGGCTTAGAAGCAGCCACCTTTTAAAAATAGCGTAACAGCTTACTGGTCAAGCGGCCTTGTGCCAAAAATGTAGCGGGGCTAAAGCATTATACCGAAGCTGCGGATGCACTATGTGCATGGTAGAGGAGCGTTGTTAACCGGGATGAAGCAGGATTGCAAGAACCTGTGGACTGTTAACAAGTGAATATGCTGACATGAGTAACGATAAACAAGGTGAAGAGCCTTGTCGCCGAAAACCCAAGGGTTCCTGAGCCAGGATCATCCGCTCAGGGTTAGTCGGGTCCTAAGCCGAGGTCGAAAGGCGTAGGTGATGGACAACAGGTTAATATTCCTGTACTGCGTGTATCGCGCGATGGGGGGACGGAGAAGGCTAAGTGTACCGGTTAATGGATATGCCGGGGAAAGTATGTAGGCTGTTGAGTAGGTAAATCCGCTCAGCGTATAGGTCGAGATACGAGACCATCTGCGAGCTTTGCTCAAGGAGAAGTCACTGATGCCATGCTTCCAAGAAAAGCCTCTAAGTTTAGATACATGTACCCGTACCCCAAACCAACTCAGGTGGGTAGGTAGAGAATACTAAGGCGCTTGAGAAAACCGTTGTTAAGGAACTAGGCAAATTGCAGCCGTAACTTCGGGAGAAGGCTGGCCCTTTTTGGTGATAGACTTCGCGTCTTGAGCTGGAGAGGGTTGCAAATACCAGGGGGTAGCGACTGTTTACTAAAAACACAGGACTCTGCTAACTCGTAAGAGGATGTATAGGGTCTGACGCCTGCCCGGTGCCGGAAGGTTAAGGGGATTAGTCAGCACTTCGGTGCGAAGCTTTGAACCGAAGCCCGTAACTATAACGGTCCTAAGGTAGCGAAATTCCTTGTCGGGTAAGTTCCGACCTGCACGAATGGCGTAACGACTTCCCCACTGTCTCAACAACGGTCTCAGTGAAATTGAATTGTGCGTGAAGATGCGCACTACCCGCAGCAAGACGGAAAGACCCCGTGGACCTTTACTACAGCTTGGCGCTGAGTACGGGGGATGCATGTGTAGGATAGGTGGGAGACTTTGAAGCAGTTGCGCTAGCAGCTGTGGAGTCACCCTTGAAATACCACCCTTGTATTCTTTGTATTCTAACCTCGAGAAGTGAATCCTTCTCAGGAACAGCGTCTGGTGGGTAGTTTGACTGGGGCGGTCGCCTTAACTTAATGGCCGTCCTGTCCTTCTTATCCTAGGACAAAAAAAACAACTAGGGGCGCTTAGACGGTAACGTCTAAGGCAAATTTGGCTATATGCTGGAACACCCGTTCTCTAATCGACTTCCGAGCGCGCGAAGGAGATGAAGGGATTTAGTATCTGACAGTACCAGCCGGAACTCATTTTGAGTGACAGTTGGTGACAATCTGTTCAGTGCGGGCAATCAGCAGGGAAGTTCTCTGGCGTGTTACACGCTATAACCCCTCAACGACTACACGCCGAACTCCTAAACCATATTGGTTTAGGATGATGATATAGTCTGATCTTCTAGGCGACTAGAAGCATGTAAACTTTTAGAGTTTACAGGGCAATGCATGGATGCAGAGCTAACATTAATGCCTAAAGAGTAACGGAGGCGCGCAATGGTGGGCTCAGCCTGATTGGAAACCAGGCGTCGAGTGTAAAGGCACAAGCCCGCTTAACTGTGAGAGCTACAACTCGAACAGGTACGAAAGTAGGTCTTAGTGATCCGGTGGTTCTTCATGGAAGGGCCATCGCTCAACGGATAAAAGGTACCCCGGGGATAACAGGCTTATCTCTCCCAAGAGTTCACATCGACGGGGAGGTTTGGCACCTCAACTAATTATACAAAAAACCCAATGCTAACATTGACAAGTATCGGGGTGCTACAGGGGTGACCCTGTACTAAAAACGTGGCTTATAACGGTGAAACCGTAGCGAAACTTAGTGGAACTGCTTTGCAGATTTATGTTTCGCCGGCAATACCGTGGGAAGTCTCACCATACAACAACATTTCGCTTTGATTTATCGAAGCACCGTTTAGGAGACGGCATAACTGTTGGTATCAAGTAATTGATATGTAGGTGATGACCCTGTAACGACTGAACCGAAAGGTGAGGCTTTGAGCATACAGAAATCGACTCAAGGCAATACGCCACCTCTTGTTATCCTAAGTAGGCTACGCTCTTTCGAGAGCTACGGTCTGTAACAAGAAGAAGATATAGTCTGCACCTTATGGAAACATAGGGAAATTGTACGATGTCGGCTCGTCACATCCTGGGGCTGAAGCGGGTCCCAAGGGTTCGGCTGTTCGCCGATGAAAGTGGCACGCGAGCTGGGTTTAGAACGTCGTGAGACAGTTCGGTCCCTATCTGCTGTGGGCGTAGGAAAATTGAAGGGATCTGTTCCTAGTACGAGAGGACCGGAATGGACATGCCTCTGGTGTACCAGTTGTTCTACCAAGAGCATAGCTGGGTAGCTACGCATGGAATGGATAACCGCTGAAAGCATCTAAGCGGGAAGCCAACCCTAAGACTAGTTTTCCCTTCCTCCTTCGGGAGGACTTAAGGCTCGTCCTAGACCAGGACGTTGATAGGCTAGAGGTGGAAGTGCAGTAATGCATGTAGCTGACTAGTACTAATAAGCCGTGAGCCTTCATTTTCTCTCTTTTGATCTCCAAACACTGTCGCAAAGCTAATCGTTACCGACAGGACGGGGAGTGACACTCTAAAGTCTCTTGAGTAGCTTACAATTGAGATGTTCTTTTTTTTTAATCGTGCTCATCTTTCGGTGTCAGATTGACATCAAGGATTTCCTAGGTGGCTATAGCGAAGAGGTCACACCTGTTCCCATTCCGAACACAGAAGTTAAGCTCTTCAGCGCCGATGATACTGATACTTTCGGGAAAGTAGGTCGCTACCTAGGTTTTTAGTTTCTTTACCCTCCTTAAGCTGGAAAGCTTTAGGAGGGTTTTTTTGTTTGTGGCTCTGCGTTTGCGCGAGCGTCGATTCTTGAATCTATTGCGCCAGGATGGTTTAAGACTGCCCCGGAAATTTGATGTTTTCGGCTTATTTACCCTAGATACGTGGGAATCCTAGATGGTTCATGAACTTCACTGCTTGCTAGGGGCGATCTGAGCCGAGGTCTCAAGAAAATCCAAAGATATTTCGATACTATAGGCATGCTATCTGCCTTAATTGTCGATTCTGAGACCTCCATGCGCAACGTCCTGCGACAGGCCTTGCATGGCTCTGACGTCTACAATCGGGTGGTGACTGCGTCCTCGTTCGGCGAAGCCCTTCGTGACGTGAATGGGATGAGTCACAATATCGATGTAGTGTTTGTTTCGGCAGTGTTTGGCGATCTGAATGCCCAAGCATTTTTTGGATCGCTTAAGAAGGTGAAGGCCGCGAAGGGCGCAGCTTTTATTCTAGTCTTTCGAGGGGATGAAAGTTTTGCGTCTACCTTGGCGAATAATTTGATTGCAGGCGCTGATGGCTTCCTCATTGCGCCGTTTTCGGTTCAGGGTGTTTCCGAAACATCTGCTATTGCTGCGATGGTGAAACGTCGCAATGCAGATCATCGTTTGGCTGCGGCATCAGGTGTAGTGGTTGAGAGCATGCTGAATGAGATTGATAAGCGAGCTGCGCAAAAAGCAGCAGGCAAGGAACCGAAAAAAATATCTAAGAACCTTCTCGAAGCAAATGCCCAGTTTAAGGCCGTAGCCGGGGAGTCCATGAGTACCTTCTACGAAACGGTAGAAGATAGAACGAGCAAGCGAAATCCACTTAAGCCGTCAGACGAGAGCGGTTACCAAGGTGCGAGCGAGAGAGTGCGAAAGAAGCTCACGGAAAAAGACGACGACGCAGTCTAGCGCCTGTCCATTCTTAACTATCGTCTGAAAATCCACGACATGTCGAAACGCAACGCAATTAGACGTCGGCAAGATGCCGAAACGTCTCAGCGGAAGCGGCGTGAAGTGCGCGAGCGTAGGTAGCGGGGGGTGAATCTGAGCACAAGTCTCCTGATTTCAAATAACTAAACAACTCACCATAATGTCGAATTGCGGTCGGGTCGACTCGACGCATGATGTGCCAAGGCCTAAGCTCTGAGGACTCCGAGATCCCCATAGCTCCCATTATCTCAGCGACACTATGAATCGTGTTGCGGTGATATGTTGCCACTCTGGTTCTTTTATCACCAACAACGAGCCCTGCAACGAGATGAGGGTTCTGTGTCGCGACACCTGTGGGGCAATGGTTGCTGTTACATTTTAGCGCCTGGATGCACCCAAGAGCTAACATCATTGCACGAGCGGAGTATATTAAATCTGCACCAAGAGACAGGCGCTTGATCATTCCAAATCCGGTTGTGACCTTCCCCATGGTGAGGATTTTAATTCGGTCGCGGATTCCAAATCCTACCAAGGCGTTATGGACAAAGATGAGCCCCTCGATTTCCGGCGCACCAATATGATTCGAAAATTCTAAGGGCGCAGCTCCTGTCCCGCCTTCACCACCGTCGACAGCGATGAAGTCTGGTGTGATTCCACTTTTCTCCATTGCTTTACAAAGAGCAAGAAACTCGCGGCGTTTACCGACACAGAGCTTAAAGCCAATCGGCTTGCCGCCCGAGAGTTCTCGAAGGCGCTTAATAAAGCTCATCATCTCCATTGGCGTAGAGAAAGTTCTATGAGAGGGCGGAGAGAGCACGTCTTTGCCCATGGGGACGCCGCGAATTTCCGAAATTTCCACATCGACTTTTTCAGCGGGTAGAATACCACCATGTGCTGGCTTTGCGCCTTGAGATACCTTGATCTCAATCATTTTCACTTCAGGGCGATTCGCGTTTTTGCGGAAGGCTTCGTCATTGAAGTCACCATCTGGTGTGCGGCAGCCGAAATATCCCGTGCCGATTTGCCAAATCAAATCACCCCCAGGCTCAAGATGGTAAGGACTGATCGATCCTTCTCCGGTATTGTGGGCAAAGCCACCGTCTTTGGCTCCTCCGTTGAGAGCGAGGACAGCGTTTTTGCTTAGCGAGCCGTAACTCATTGCGGAAATATTTAGGAGGCTTGCGCTATAGGGCTGCTGGCAGTCAGGACCACCGATGAGAACTCGTAAATCTTTGGAATCTACGTGTGTGGGAGCGAGTGAGTGATTTACCCATTCGTAACCTTCTTGGTAGACGTCTTTCTGTGTCCCAAATGGCAGGGTGTCGAGAACGTCTTTTGCTCTTTGATAGACGACCGTTCTTTCTTCTCTGTTGAGTGGAGCACCCTCAGAATTGTTCTCCACAAAGTACTGATGAATTTCAGGTCGAATCGCCTCGAACAAGTAACGTGCGCGCCCCAGAAAAGGAAAGTTTCTTCTGATCGCGTGTTTGGTTTGAAAGAAGTCGTACCAGCCAAGGAACAGTATTGGGCCTAGTAAAACTAAGGACCAAAGAAAGAGCGGGAAGTAGAAATAGGCGAGACAACAAAGTATCGCGTAGAAAACGGAGCCAACAACAAACTCTTTGCGCATGAAAAAGATCTCCCGGGCTTGGTCTAGAAATATTGAATGAATGCAGTCTTACTCGAGCCAGTTTAGCAGCATCGCCTCGAAGTGCTAATCTTTGTCAATCTAAGCGGATTCGGCAAGTAAATACCGCCGATTAAGAGCGTGTATCGGAGCAAAAGCCGATGGCTGAGTGAGAGAATAGATCGCTCCTTGCGTGCCGAATTAGAATAAGGAGCGTCGTAACGCGGGGTAAACGCTAGTTCCGAATACTGAGGTTGTATTTGCGGGGAAGTGCTGAAAGGATTAAAAAAGCCGAAAGATTGCCGCCTGTTTGGCAACGTCTGTACGCCCCGCGATCCGGT
>QIGM01000433.1 GCA_003230795.1 bacterium | reverse complement strand
TCGTAGACCAACTGCTCTTTTACTGTTTGCTCGTTGATCAGTCCGCCAGTGCCTTCGTGTTTGATGATGGAAAAGGTTGCATCTTCCCACATTTCAACAATCGGGTAGCCGATATTCCAAAGATCAGGCACTGACTCCCAATCTGCAGAAAAGTTGCCTCCAGAACTTTGAGGACCGCATTCAATTATATGCCCGGCAACGATCCCGGCTGCTGCTTTATCCCAGTCATCGCGTGCCCAAGAAAACTCGTGTCGAGCCGGCGCAAGAACGAGTGATGCATCTGCGACTCGTCCGGTAATAATAACGTCTGCACCCTCATCAAGCGCCTCCACGAGAGCATCTGCACCGAGATAGACATTTGCGGAAGTAACCTGTTTCGAAATTGAAGAAAACTCTCGACCGTCGTCTAAGTTGAGTAGCTCCTCTCCAGAAGAGAAAAGTTCATCGAGCTGGGGATGGATATTATCTCCGAGAACGACAGCAATTTTGACGTGGGCTGAAAGATTGAGTTTTTCAGCTACTTTTCGAACTGCCTCTCCGCAAGCTTTCGGATTCACTCCGCCTGCGTTTGCAAGTACCTTAATCCGTTTCTGCACAATATCCGGCAGAATCTCTTCCATGAGATCGACGAAATCTTTTGCGTAGCCGTAGTCCGGATTTCTAGCGTGTTGCTTAGCGAGAATAGACATTGTTACCTCAGCGAGGTAATCGAGCATGAGGTAGTCTATTTGTCCTTTCCGGACTTGATGTTTCGGTGCTTCAAGCCAATCACCCCAAAAACCCTGGCCCGATGCGATGCGAATACTTTTCATTTAGCGAGTATCGTCCTTAGTCTTCGTTTTGGCGAGTTTCAATTTCCTTGAGAATGATATCTGAATTGCGGACTCCGGTTTTGAGCCAGATGTTTTTTAACTCCTCGCGGTCGGTCGGCGAGAGCGGCGCGCTTCTTTGTTCGGGTGCGGCTTTCGTTATCGTAGAAGAAAACAAACATATAGCGCAGGCGACAGAGATATTGAGGCTCTCGACAAATCCAGACATTGGAATGAACGCATGAATATCTGCGGCATTGGAGAACTTATCGTTTACGCCTAGTCCTTCATTTCCGAAAACTAAAGCGAGTTTCTCTTCGAAGGGTAACATCGATACTGGAAAAGCTTGCTTCTGCTCTCTCTCAGAGTGCGCTTCGGGTTGCAGCACGACGATCTTAAAACCTTCGCTCTTGAGATGAGCGATGGCTTCTTCCGGATCGGCATGTTTGCTTAGTTGCATCCAGCGTTCGGTTCCTTGACTAATAGAAGGACTGTAGTGAAACGACTCACCGACGAGATGCACGCGACTAAGGCCGAAGGCGTCGGCGCTTCTAAGCACTGCCGAGATATTGTGGCTGTTTTTAACTTGGTCAAGAACGACAGTAAGAGAGCTGGTGCGTGAATCGAGAACGCTTTCGAGTCGAGCAAGACGTTCGGGCTGTAAGAACTGAGAAAGAACTGCAGCGTTCTGCGATTCGTCTTTAGCCATCGAGTCGCGCCACTAGTTCTTTCGCGAAATCCATCGTCGAGAGTTTGCCACCTAAATCGCGCGTGCGAGTTTTCTCAGACGCTAGTGTCTTATGAAGTGCGGAAGTAATTCTGTCTGCGCATTCACTGTTACCTATATGGTGCAGCATCTCCACAGCGGAAAGGAGAAGTGCGGTTGGATTCGCGACTCCCTGTCCGGCAATATCGGGCGCGGAACCATGAACCGCTTCAAATACTGCGCAATCAGCTCCAATATTTGCACTTGGCGCAAGCCCTAGTCCGCCGATGAGTCCTGCGCAGAGGTCAGAAATAATATCTCCGTAGAGATTCTCCATCACCAGAACATCGAATTCGCAGGGGTCCAGTACCAGCGACATTGCCATCGCATCGATGATGCGCTCGTCATACTCAATCTCAGGATGTTTCGCTGCCGCTGCACGATAACAATCTAGCGCGAGTCCATCAGAGAGTTTCATGATGTTTGCTTTGTGCACGCCAGTGACTTTCCTTCGCCCCTGCTTCTGCGCCAAAGAAAAGGCGAACTCTCCGATGCGCGTGCAGGCCTTTTCCGTGGAGACCTTAATACTCGTGACCACTCCTGGGGTAATCTCGTGCTCTAGTCCAGAATAGAGGCCCTCAGTGTTTTCACGGATAATGATGAGATCAACATTATCGTAACGAGTTTTGACTTCGGGAAGTGAGCGAATGGGACGAACGTTTGCAAAAAGATCGAGTGCTTGTCGGATCTGTACATTGACGCTGCGAAATCCCTTAGCAATGCCAGTAGTGATGGGGCCTTTAAGCGCTAATCCGACTTCACGGATAGTGTCCACCGTTGAATCTGGAAGAGGTGAGCCTTGGGACTCTACTGCTTGTGCGCCCGCTTCTGCCGGCAGCCACTCTATCCCCGCTTTCGCCTGTTCAAAAATATGAACGACTGCTTTTGTGACTTCAGGCCCAATTCCATCTCCTTCAAGTAATACTACCTTCTTCTCATCCACCCGCGTTCTTCTCTCCTTATTTTCTGCGTTTTACTACTAGTGCCACTGGTACGAGGTCACCGCCGTCAATAAATGTTTCGTCTGCAACGCGTTTGTTCTTTTCTACGAAAAGTTGAGAAGAACTTCCACCATCCAAGTTCAGAGCGTGTTCAATCTCGAGGGTTGGGTCGCTCAACATTTCTTGGAGTTGTTTGAAGCTTGCGCCGGGAAATCGCAGCATAGTCGCAAATAAAATGACTTCGCCCTTCTTAGTAATCGCTATTCCCGAGCGTCGCGAAGAAACATCTGATGATTTTATCGCTTGAGCTTTACCATCAACTACCAAGCGAGGACCACTCTGAATCGCTATATCGGCAGTAGTTTCTTTATAGGCTTTCCTATGAACGATATGTGGCTTATTCTCTTTGATGAAGAAAACACCGGTAAGTAAACGTCCGCCTTTATGCATTCCCTGATTCAAACGCCCATCCCGAACAAGCAGACCGAGGGCGAGGCCTTCTGGGTCAAAGAAATGGGCATTGATTCCGGCGATTCCGCCCAGGTCTTTGGTGAGGGTGCGAACGTCGCTCTTACGCTGTTTTACGTCAGAGGCTCGAGCTACGAGAAAGGAAAATCGCTTTGGTGAGAACTTCAGTAAGAGCACTTCAGACTTTATCACCATAAAGCCTTGGTCGAGCTGGTAGCGAGCAATCTCGAAGCCTTTCTCAACATGAGACCAACGAAAGCTCTCTGCCGAGGGGTCGCCTGTGTTTTGGGCGAGCGAAATTCGCGGGTAGAGCAGCCCGAGGCAAAGTAAGAGGGCAGGTAGGTAGATGTGTCTTGGCGGCCTCATGAGAGTCCCATTAATTACCAATACATAGTCCTGACGCCCTCGCTTATAGCAAAGCCTCCCTAGCGGGAGAAGGAGGAGGCTTGAAGGGGCCAGTTTAAGGCACCGCACGACTGGAAAAGGGGATTAAGACACTGATATTAATCATTATTAATATACTCATGAATAATTGAGTCCAAAGCTTGGATCCCGCATCAAAACTATGAGAAAGCAAAAACAGGGTAAATAAGACTAAAGTTATCCAGTTTTCAGTCGATTATTGTAGTAGCCAGGTGTGCTTTGCCCCGAGGGGAAGCTGCGTGGTGTAAGGGAAATAGTCTACCGCAAAGTAGAAGTAGAACGTCTAGATGAATGCCTGGCTGGAAGGTAGGTATTCAAGCGGTGGTAAGCAGTAAACTGGAGTAGTACGTCATGGTTGACAGTATAAAAAACAGTCAGTCACTTCTCTCATCCAGCACAGCTCCCAAAAAAGCGAGTGAAGCAAGTAAGCAGAACGCACCTAGTGCGCTCCGTGAAAGCTTCAAGACTCTTAGCTCCGGAACGTCGGTTTCGCAGGTCGCAAATGAAGCGTCTGCGGTAGTCAACGTCAGGAAGCGAGAGGAACCCGCAAAAGGAAGCAAGCTAGTTGAGAGCCTAAATGAGGCAGTGCGCTTTTCAAATGAAGCGCTCAATGTGCTCGAGCAAGTCGCTGAGTCAGATTCAGATGAAAAAGGTTCCGGCCTCGTTCGCGAATTCGCGGATGATTTAGAGGAGCTTAAGTCTGATATCGTTGATTTGCTTAGCGATTTACGTAGTCGAGCGGAAACAGCAGATGTTGCGAGTGAGAATCTCGAAGCAGCTGATGCGACCGTAGAAGATGTTGATCGAGCGCAAAACACAGCCTCTGAAGCAAGCGATCAGATTCAGTTCAACAGCGACGAAGCACTAGGTGCTATCGGTGAGTTGAACTTTGAACGGGTTGCCAAGCTTCTCGCTGAATAGAATCAAGCGGTAGTTTCTAAATTGAAGCCCTAAGCGGCTCGAAGCTACCCTTGCGTCTTCTTTCTCTGTCGATATTCTAGCGGCAGAGGTATACCTGTGTACGCATCTTAGTTCTCTCACCTCTACATAAACTCAAAGAATGTACGCTACAGTAAATGCTATCGGGGAATGCTATCGGGAATTTCTTCTTCAGATGACTGCATGAATCAGGAACTAGCAGATAAAGCACGCAATAAACGCATTACGCGAGCAGGAGCAGAGTTATTCGATATCGCAATTATCGGTGGTGGCATCCACGGTGCTGCAGCGGCTCGGGAAGCCGCACTTAAGGGATATCGCGTGCTCTTACTGGAAGCGCGTGACTATAGCTACGGCACTAGCTCGCGATCCTCTAAGCTACTACACGGGGGTGTGAGATATCTCGAGCAGTTCGAGTTTTCTTTGCTCTACGAATCCCTGCACGAGCGAGCTCGCATGGTTTGGCAGGCGCCGCATCTCGCGCAACCACTCAAGAAGCTATTTCCTATCCTGCCTGGACGCACCCGGCCATATTGGCAAGTTCGTTTCGGACTATGGTTCTACGACGTCTTGGCAAGAGTGTTTGGCCCACCAAATGCGGATGTTTTTCCTTGGTCAAAACCTTTGCGCGCAGGCGATCCGGAATGGCGTCGACTGAATGAGCACGGACTCGAGTTCGCTGATGCGCTGCAATACTATGATGGGCAGATGGACGACATTCGCTTGGTTGTTGAAAACGTAGTGGATGCAGCGGAACTAGGTGCGGTAACTCTGAACTATGCCCGGCTAGGAAAGTGCAATCGACTCTCCGGTGAGGAGGCGAACTGGCGATTGTCCTGGCGAGATGAGCTAGCGAGGACTGAACATCAAAGTAAGGCTCGTTACGTAATAAATGTCGCTGGCCCTTGGGCTCCGGAAGTCCAGCAAAGCGTCTTTGAGGACCCTTATTCATCTTGGAAACCTTCATGGCCTAAAC
>QIGM01000012.1 GCA_003230795.1 bacterium | reverse complement strand
GTGGAGATTTAATACTCGAATTTGGTACACGGGCGAACATGATTCCGTCTGCACCGGATGTTCAACTGGCTGCAATGTCAATGTCGCCGTTCGAGACGACAAAATCGTTCAAGTAAAGGGTCGCCTGAATTCAGATGTCAATCAGGAGTGGCTCTGCGACGAAGGGCGTTATGGTTTTCAGCGTTTTCAGCCTGAGACTCGTTTAACGAAAGCTTATCTACGCACAGAGAACTATCTCGAAGAAACATCACTGGATGAGGCGCTTGCTAAGACGACGGCTTTGGCCGAAGGGGAGGCTAGCGAGAAGGCCGTTTTCCTCTCGCCTTTTTTGAGCGTTGAAGACCTCTGGGTAAGCTTTCAGTTTGCTGAGAAGGTGATGGGGCTTAGTCCGGGAAGCGATTCTATCGCCATGCAACTTCGCAGTCGGAGTCTCACTGAATTAGAGGCGACGTTAATCAGCCCGGACTACGCGCCAAACGCACGCGCAATGAATCTCTTTGGCTACGCCTTGGATTCTGAATCGTGGAGGCAGCTACTAGAGGATGGCTATAAGGCATTGCTCGCGAAAGTTCGTGCGGGGAGTATCAAAAAACTGCTACTCGTCGGGGATTTTTCTATGCTCTCTGAGGACCTTGACGATGAGTTGGTGAAGGCGATCTTGGCCGTAGAGACCAGTGTAGCACTTAGCCCACGTGGACTAATCGATGGCGAGTCTGAGAGTAAAGAGCCTATCGGGCCGCACCAATTATGTCAGGTGCTACTGCCGAGTAGAACAGTCAACGAGAAAAGCGGCACGTTCATCAATAGAGAAATGCGAGTGCAGCGCGCGGCTGCGCTTCTCACTGCACCTCTTGGGTCTTTCGCTGAGTGGACTGTGTTAGCGAGAGCAGGAGTTGCTTGCAATAAGCCGCTTCTGCCTGACTCGGTCACTACAGACAGAGACGCATTTAGGCAGATGGTAAAAGAGTTCGAACCAATGAAGGCCTTGAGTATCGCTAGTATCGGAGAATGGGGCCTAAGCTGGGAGGCGGTTCGTGCGCTTCAGGCAGAAGTCGCTGATTCCTCGACAGGTGCGTCGGCCTAGATGATGACACCCTACAGTTTTGAAAAAACAGGGCTTGGGAACGAGTAAGGGATGGAAGAGTTAATAGACGTTGGCTTGGTAGTGCTGAAGGCGGCCTTGGTTATGGGCGCGGTATTGAAGCTTGCAGCCTTAGTGACTTGGGTTGAGCGCAAGGCTTCAGCCTTGATCCAAAACCGAGTGGGCGCGAATAGAGCGGCGATATTGGGCTTCGATTTGGCAGGTATTGTTAACACTCTGATCTGCGATCCGGTAAAAGCGCTTACAAAAGAAGACTTCGTGCCGAAAGGCGTGAGTCAGTTCATGCATAGCCTCGCTCCCTTCATGGGAATATTTCCTGTGATACTGTCATTTGCGGTTATTCCCTTTGGTCCTCCTCTAGTTATCGGAGACCGCATAATACCTCTTCAGGTAGCGCAATTGAATATCGGCGTTCTCTATGTGCTCGCGATGGGATCTCTCGCGGTCTATGGCACCGTGCTCGCTGGTTGGGTTTCGAATAATAAATTCTCCTTACTAGGAAGTTTGCGTGCGAGCGCGCAAATGATTTCGTACGAAATTACCCTCGGTCTTAGTATCATCGGCGTCTTGGCCCTTTATCAGACTTTGGATTTTGCAGAGATTGTAAATCAACAGTCTGGAACTGTTCTCGGCTTTTTACCTAACTGGGGAATTTTCATGTCCCCCTTTAATGTGATCGCCTTTATCGTATTTTTCGTCTCAGCTATGGCTGAAACGAAAAGAGCTCCTTTCGATTTACCAGAGAGTGAGTCCGAATTAGTTGCTGGTTATTTCACCGAATACTCGGGAATGAAGTTTCTTCTGTTCTGGCTCGGCGAGTTTGCTGAAATTGTGGTCGCCTCAGCGCTAGTTGTCGTCTTGTTTTTTGGAGGATGGCAGCTTCCCTGGGTCGATATCAGCGAGTGGGGTTGGCAGGGTTCACTCCTAGGCACCATGGTGTTCGGCGCAAAGGTAAGTTTCTTCTGTGTGCTTCAGGTAGTCATTCGATGGTCAGTGCCACGATTTCGATATGACCAACTGCTGGATCTTTGCTGGAAAAAGATGCTGCCTATCGCGCTTGTGAACCTGGTTCTTACCGTGGCCTTTATGCTTTGGATGGACGGATAAGATAATGACCTTTGCAATGATGTTTTTTGGACTTCTTACTGTCGTCGCCGCGCTAGGAGTAGTGTTTGCTGCTAAGCCGCTCAACAGTGCGCTTTCGCTTGTTGCGACCCTTTTCTTGGTCGCGGTTCACTTTGCGATGCTTGGTGCGGATTTTGTTGCAGCCTTACAGGTGTTGATTTATGCCGGCGCGATAATGGTGCTTGTCATTTTTGTGATTATGCTACTGGGGCTCGATGAGGCGAGCGCAGTATCCAAATTCAAAGTACCACGCTATTTAGCGGCAGTTTTTTGCGGAGTATTTTTAGGTTTACTCGTGTTTGCAGTTTCTAGTGAGGGTATTTTCCCAGTGGGGATCATGGATTCAGTCGCCGGTGGAGCTTCAGAGTCAAACCCTGGCTCTCCGCGAGAGGTGGGGATGGTTCTCTTGACAGAGTTTATCTTTCCTTTCCAGCTTGCTGCTCTGCTTTTGCTTGCGGCCATAGTCGGGGCGGTGCTCCTTGCTCACGAAGAGAAAAGGCCCCTTGGTAAAGGGCGAGGCCTGAGTGCTATGCAGCAGAAAAATTCGAGTGAAGAAGAGTTGAGGGAGGTCTAATCTCAGTGGCAATAGAGGTAACTGAATTCTATCTTTTGTTGAGCGCGGTTCTTTTTACCCTTGGCGCGCTAGGGGTAATGATTCGCAGTAATACAATTGTGATGTTCATGTGCGTGGAGCTAATGCTTAATGCGGTGAATCTCACCCTAGTGACATTCTCGCGGCAGTTTGGAGAAGTGCACGGACAAGTTTTTGTATTCTTTGTGATGGCGGTTGCTGCTGCAGAGGCGGCGGTCGGTCTTGCAATTATTCTAGCCGTGTTTAGAAATTATTTTTCAATACAAACCTCAGATGTTCATGATCTTGCTGGTTAGAGGAAGGAAATAGGATTGTGGGACTTCTAGAGCAAAATGCCGTTCTCGCGTTAATTCCGCTGATGCCGCTAGTGGGTGCTTGTCTGCTTGGGGCTAGCCTGGGAGGTAAACCTGAACGGCACTGGCAGTCAGGTTGGGCAGCAACGATATTCTCCGCGACTAGTTTCATCGCCGCGATTTCATTGTTTCTCAAAATCCATGGTGGTGATGTCAGTAGTATTCAGTACGGCCTATGGCAATGGTTTTCCTCCGGATCACTTTCGGTCGATTTGGCCTTTCGTATGGACCGACTTGCAGGGGTGATGACGCTTGTAGTTACTGGCGTAGGTTCCTTGATTCATCTCTATGCTATTGGCTACATGGATCATGACGAACACCGACCGCGATTTTTCTGTTATCTTAATCTATTCCTCTTTTCGATGTTGCTCTTAGTTCTCGGGGACAATCTGCTTGTAATGTTTGTCGGATGGGAAGGGGTAGGGCTTTGCTCTTACCTTCTTATTGGTTTCTGGTTCAAGGATATGGAGAACGCGAAAGCCGGGCAGAAGGCTTTTGTGGTAAACCGAATCGGAGATGCTGGATTCCTTCTCGGAATTTTCACTATCTTCTGGTCTCTCGGCACCTTCAACTTTCTTGAGATAGAGAATCAGATTGGGCTTATGCCGGATTACTTGATCCTTGCCGCTGCCTTACTGATGTTCGTCGGTGCGATTGGAAAAAGTGCCCAAATTCCGCTCTACGTCTGGTTACCAGACGCAATGGCTGGTCCTACTCCAGTTTCCGCCCTTATCCACGCCGCAACAATGGTAACTGCTGGCGTCTACATGATTACTCGTTTGTCAGTGCTTTATCTTGCCGCGCCAGAGGCACTCGCCGTGATAGCAGTGGTGGGCACGGCTACAGCACTCTTAGCGGCAACGGTAGCCTTAGCGCAAAACGACATTAAAAAGGTGCTTGCCTATTCAACGGTGAGTCAACTTGGCTATATGTTTATGGCGCTGGGAGCCGGTGCCTTTTCGAACGGAATTTACCACGTCGTGACACACGCTTTCTTCAAAGCCTGTCTTTTTATGGCGGCTGGTTCCGTCATTGTCGGATGTCATCATCAGCAGGACATGCGGCAGTTTGGTGGCCTTCGAAAGAGCATGCCGCTTACGTTCATCGCGTATCTCGCGGCAACATTTGCTATCACTGGTTTGCCGTATGGTTCGGGCTTCTTCTCGAAAGATGCGATTCTTTGGGCCGTCTATTCTAAACCTATCGTTTTATTCGGTACCGAGATCCAAGAGGTGCTTTGGGCCATTGGTTTGTTCACAGCCTTCCTCACGGCGTTCTATATGACCCGTTCGCTCGTGATGACGTTTTTTGGAAGCTACCGAGGCTCGGAACATCCACATGAGTCTCCTTGGACGATGACTACACCGATTCTCATACTCGCTGTGCCTTCCTTATTTTTCGGTTGGTTTTACGGTGAGGCCTTGCTGCAGTTTATTGGGCAGTGGGGAAGAGAGGACCTGCTGGTTGGACACGAGGTGCTTGCAGCTAATCCGACGTATCATTTATTAGAAATGATTTCCATTGGCGTTGCCCTGTCCGGCGTTGTCTTGTCTGCACTGGTCTACGGTTTCATGCCGTCGATTGTGGGTTCAATGCTTAAAGCGGTGGCCTTGCTTCGCGGTCTCCATGCCGCCTTACTTAATAAGTGGTGGGTTGATGAGTTCTACGATGCGGTAATCATAAAGCCCTTAAGGGTATTTTCGAACACGATTTTTACCGTGATTGATCGCGCCCTTATTGATGGAACAGTTAATGGCACAGGAATGTTTGTCGTTGCGAATGCTGAAGTAACCAGGCGAATGCATAACGGAAAGATTGGTTCTTACGTTATGCTGATGTTCGCTGGCATGCTGGCTGCGATCGTATTTTGGATAGTTCTGTAGAAGATGAGTAGAGAAGGAATTTTGTAATGGGGTTTGAACTACAACTAGAAGGCTCAACTCTTCTTAGCGCGACAATGCTGAGCCCGCTGCTCGGCGTTATTGCCTTGATGTTTACTCCCGCAGAGAAGACATCTCTTGCGCGAACATTAGCTACGACCTCAGGAGTTATCACTCTGCTGCTATCTCTGCTGCTACTCAATGGCTTCGACAGTTCTGTCCCGGCGTTTCAGTTTGGTGAGCTTGTGCCATGGCTCCCGGATTTCGAAGTCT
>QIGM01000578.1 GCA_003230795.1 bacterium | reverse complement strand
GATTTCATCGAAGATAAGCGTGTAGTTTCTCCCTCAGACGCAGTTGAGAATCTAAATCTCCAGGAGCAGACAAGGAGAGTCTTGGCGACTCTTACTCCAAGAGAAGAAAAGGTTCTGCGTATGCGATTTGGAATTGGTGAGAGAAGCGACCACACTTTGGAAGAAGTTGGTAAGAATTTCGACGTGACTAGGGAACGAATTCGTCAAATCGAGGCAAAAGCGCTGAGGAAGCTTCGACATCCGAGCCGGCTGAAGAAGCTTAAGACTTTCGTAGACGGCTAAGTCTAGTAAATTAATACGACAACTCCAATTCTGCGATGAATATTGAGTTATTGTCTGTGGTTTGACGGAAAGTTATGTGCAGGTTAGTTTCCTGTGCCTGTGGGGCCCCATAGCTCAGTTGGT
This sequence comes from bacterium, assembly GCA_003230795.1. GTDB lineage: Bacteria > Bdellovibrionota_C > UBA2361 > SZUA-149 > SZUA-149 > SZUA-149. Next base: position 4,930 of record QIGM01000578.1, on the reverse strand, counting down.
CAGAGCATCCGGCTCATAACCGGCGGGTCCCAGGTTCAAGTCCTGGTGGGGCCACTATTTCGGAGATCGCTCATTTTTGAATGATCTTGGAAAGAGGTGGAAGAGGTCAAAAAGGGGAAAGATATTTCCCTGCTGCAGGTTAGCCATATAGGGTTAACGGCATTTTTCTAAACTGACAGAATAAAAAAAGAATCGTGGTCAAAGACGCAAGTAAAACTCTATTCGCATTAGGTGGGATCGACAAAGAAGTTCACGAACTCTCTGGACAGAAAGTCGAAATCGAAGCGAAGAACGAATCTTTCAGTGCTCGCATCACAGCTTACCGAGCTAAGCTTGAAGAGTTGCAGGCACTTCACGAAGAGAGCTCCTCTCGACAAGCGATTGAAGAGACCCGCCTTCGTGAAGAAGAAGCCAAGATCGTTGAGCGCAGAAAGCAGCTCACTACTCTTGGTGGTGCGAAAAGCGCAAAGCTAATCGAGCGAGAACTTGATATTGCGACTCGCGCGATGGAAACCATGGAAAGATCTGCGATGGAAGCGCTGGAAATCGCTGAACGCGTGTTTCAAGAGCGCGAAAACCTCAACGAACGATTAAAGGAATTGGAGGGTGAATTCTCCTCTGACTCAGAAGACGGTAAGGGCAAAGTAACAACCTTCACCAAGCAAATTGATTCGCTCAATAAGAAGCGTGATAACTTGCTTGGAAAGGTGGATGAACGCCTAAAGAATCTCTACAATAAAGTGAACATGCGTTACCCAGGGGACGGCATTTCTATCGTGAAAGCTGGTGCCTGCAGAAGTTGCTTCCGTTCGCTTCCTGCTCAAATGTATAACCAAGTCATAGCCGGCAACATGCTGCTTCAGTGTCCAGGGTGTAGTCGTATTCTCATCTACGGTGGTGACTCGGCGGGTGGCTCTTCTGGTGGCTCTTCTGGGGCTCCAGAAGCTAGAGCCTAATGTCGCAGTCTGAAGAGTTATTTCTTCGAGCCCAAAAAGTCATACCAGGTGGAGTGAATAGTCCTGTCCGTGCGTTCAAGAGCGTTGGTGGAGTTCCTCGCTTTGTCGAACGTGGCGCGGGTGCCTGTTTCTTTGACGCGGATAATCGCGAATACATAGACTACGTCGGTTCTTGGGGGCCGCTAATCCTTGGCCATGGCTCTGCTATAGTCGAAGAAGCAGTTTCATCAGCACTTGAGCGCGGCACCAGTTTCGGCGCTCCAACCGAACTAGAAGTACTCTTCGCCGAATTGCTTTGCGAGATTCTGCCATCAGTTGACCTGATCCGTATGGTTAACTCCGGTACGGAAGCTACGATGAGCGCCTTGCGTCTCGCACGGGGCTTTACTAAGCGAGATAAAGTCATAAAATTTAATGGTTGCTACCACGGTCACGGCGACAGCTTCTTGGTTCAGGCCGGGAGTGGAGTTGCCACATGCGGCATTTCAGGAAGTCCAGGCGTACCCGACGTGCTTGCCGAACTCACTCTTAGTGTTCCGTTTAACGACCTGGATATTCTTAGTGAGACAATTAAAAACGTTGGTTCTGAAACGATTGCTGCGATTATTGTAGAACCCGTTGCTGGTAATATGGGCCTTGTTCTCCCGAAGCCAGACTATTTGGCCGGACTACGACGCCTCTGCGATGAAAATGGCATTGTTCTTATCTTTGATGAAGTGATGACTGGATTCCGAGTCGCGCTTGGCGGAGCGGCAGAGCGTTACGGTGTTCAACCAGACCTGCTTACCTACGGCAAAGTCATTGGCGGAGGTTTACCCGTTGGTGCATTTGGTGGTCGCAGGGAGATCATGGAACAGCTAGCGCCACTAGGGCCGGTATATCAAGCAGGCACACTCTCCGGTAATCCGCTTGCGATGGCGGCCGGCTTTGCGGTCGTATCACATCTTAAGCAAGAGAATCCTTACCCAGCCTTTGAAGTATTGGCGAAGCGTTGGGCAGAGGGGATGAAGTCGGCAGCAGATGCGGCGTCTGTGCCTTTAGTCACTTGCTACTGCGGAACAATGCTTGGCATGAACTTCAATGCGGAGCCCGTGACTTCCTTCGAAGAGGCCGCTGCCTGTAATATCGAGCAGTTCAACCGCTTTTTCCATCTGATGCTAGAGGAAGGAGTGTACCTTGCTCCATCCGCTTTTGAAGCTGGATTTTTGAGCACCTGCCATACAGAGAGTCTAATCGACCGTACTATTGACGCGGCAGAACGCGCCTTCGCGAAACTCTAGAGACCTAGACCAGTTTCGTTACGCGGTTTACCACCAATTCTATTGCAGTCTTGAGGCTTTCGAAAACTCCTTCACCTTTCATCGCACAGGCTTCGAACTCGGGTGCGTTAAATCGATTCAAAGTCTTTCGTAGTGTGGCTACGGGCAATGCCCTTGGAAGATCTCGCTTGTTATATTGGAAAATAATTGGAAATTCTTCAACCTGATGTTTATTCGCTCTCAGATTTTTTACTAAATCGATTAGAGTGAAAAGGTTATCTCGCATCCGATCTTCGCCAGAATCAGCGACGTAGATAATTCCATCCACGCCGTTTAGGATAATCTTGCGGCTCACGGTGTATATATCTTGCCCGGGAACAGTATAGAGATTGAATTTTGGCGTGAGCCCTTTTATTTTCCCAACCTCAAACTGCATAAAATCAAAGAATATAGTTCTATCTTCTTTTGTTTTCAGGTTTAGGATATCGCTGCGAAGAGATGGATCGATATTGTTGTGTGCCCACTCCAGGTTGGTTGTCTTGCCAGAGAAGCCAGGCCCGTAATAGACGATCTTTAGGTCAATTTGATTTAGGCCGTAGTTAATAAACACTAATACTTTCTCCTCTCCGATATCTTAATTTTTTGTCTCGCTGGCTTCTATTTTAATGGTCCGCCTAGGATGGAATCTAGGCGAGAACTCAATTCCTCGCGAAATTCCTCGTCGTCAATTTGTTCGGATACTGCTGGCTGAATCGTTTTTAGCTCATCGTTCTCGGATGGAATCTTAGCTAAGACAGCTTGCAACTCCGCGACTACTTTTTCACACATCACTCGTATCATGCCAAAAGTAGTCTTTTCTTGTGAAAATACTACGACAAGAAAGAAACTCTCCGTTACTCCTGTGATGTAGATGCTGTAGTTTTTGCCTTCATGAAATTGTTTTTTGAAGCCGCTTTCTTCATCAACAAGATAAGCCATTTGAACTGTGGCGGCATAGTTACCAGCAGCAAGCGTAGAGAGAAGCGACATTTTGTCGGAATCCAAGCGGCCGCTTTGCGCCAGTGCAAGACCGCTTTCATCTGACAACATCACCACACCGCATTTCGTGTTCTTGTAGAATCCCTTGAGCACGGCGGAGATTCCATCGAATTGAACCTTCGATAAAGTTATCTGCTTCGTTCCGTCTGCCGCTAGATTTGTCATAATTCGGGGGATTTACGTTTTTTGTGGCCGGTGTTTTCCTTAATAATTATAAACGGCGAAATACTCTAAAAAGTTGAGAAAGTGGATTGTTCTGCCGCTACTATTACCGGGAGTTTGTTGTCTGCGAAGGGTCGCAATAATTAGGCCTTCAATAAGGGGAGAAAAATGCTGAGAGTCGAATCGACGGTATCTTAAGTCTAAACAACTACTAGCATTCTATCTGTGAACAATTGGGAACTATGCCTCGTATTCTGATAATCGACTCTGGCGGGAGTGAATTCAAACGAGTGTTTTCTACTCTTATCGATGCAGGCGTGGAGCTTGAGACGCGACCATGCGCCCTTAGTGCTACGGAGGAACTACTGGATTGTCGAGCAGATTTGGTGGTTGCGGTAGATTGTGGTGAACGTTTTGAACACGAAGACTTTCTGCGACTAAAGAACTTAAACACAAGTCTCAAGAACGTTCGCACATTGATTATTAGTAATTCTGGAAATAGTACGACGGCTTGCTACCAATTAGGCTGTGATGATTATATCACTCTTCCTTGTGAAGATTCGGAAATCCTATTTCGTATCCACTCCTTGCTTAGTCGAAAATCAAGTTCTGATCTTCAAGGCTCCTTGGCTGAATTGTCGCTTGTGGACGTTATTCAAATGCTATCAGCTGCTCAGAAAACGGGGACACTCCATATCACGACGGACTCGGTACAGAGCACAATGCACTTCAAAGACGGGCAGGTAGTACATGCGACGTCTGAATCCGAAAGTGGGGAAGAGGCTTTTTTGCAGATTCTTCGCATTGCAAGAGGCGCTGGAGAGTTCCTTTTCAACTCAAAGCAAGAATTCGTCGACGCTCCCAGTATTGAGAAGAGAACCGATCACCTTCTTCTCGGACTTGCTAGCATCTTGGATGAAGAGTCGCGATTGTAGCGCCTTACTTACTCTTCCATTCCTGGCATGTATGCAAGGTTTCTGCTCCTACCGTAGTGGCGACCTCTTTCCATCGCTTTTGTTTTAATGAATCTGAGGTCACAAGGCGCTCAAAGATCTGTGCGCATATACGTGCGGAAAGCAGGCTTTGTTCGTTCGTTGAGAGCTCGGAGTCATGCTCGGCTTGCTGCGTCTCTCTTGAGGCAAGAATGCTATCAAAGCTTGCAAGTAGGGAGCTTTCAGAAAAAGGTCGTTGGAGGAGGATTGCCTCAGGTGGATAGTTACCTACTGTGCTTTCGCAATTGAGAATATAGAGCTGACCCATCGTTGACTGCGAGTAATTAAAATCTTCAGCGTAAAGAGTGGCGTCTACGAGACAGCCGATGACTGGAGCTGTTTTAGTTTTCAAACTGGCGAGACTTCCTGTGGAAATATCGAATTTAGAGAAGAAAAGTTCGAAGAGTCCAATTAAGTAGGAGTCACTAAGGTGAAGCACTACATGGGCGGGCCCTGATACCTCGCTTGGTTTCGCTGCTTTTGCAGTCGGCTTTGAAGCCTTGGATTCTTTCTTGCCTTGCTC
>QIGM01000397.1 GCA_003230795.1 bacterium | reverse complement strand
AGAAAAGTCGAGAAGAAGCCAGCGGTCGCTACGTTCTGCTCTCTCTGCAGAAGTTCCTCCGGGGGGGTAGACAAGGAAAACTGAGCGGCTGAGCAAAGCAGGGTTTCTTGCTGATGAAAAAGATAATGCTTCAAAGTATCAGTCTCCACCGCAGTAAGTATTCTCACTCAAGCAATGTCTAATTGCTGGTCCTGTGATACACCTCTTGAGGGCCAGGGGTATAGAGTGAATTCAGGCTCATTCTTGAGCAAAGAATTAGGATAATATTTTTGAATACGCAAGACACAGCAGCTTCACAGGCATCCTCAGCTTCACGAGCATCCTCAATCGTCGCCCTAGATAGAGGCATCGGATTTGCCATCGCGCATAAGGGCTTACTGCTCTTTTTGTGTTTACTGCCTGCAGTCCTAGAAATTTCTGCGGCCTATTTTCAATACGCCTCTCCACTAGACCAACAACAGCTCTTTTTGGTGATACTGCTCACGCTTGCTTCTAAGGCTTGGCTTTTGGCCGTAGTCCTGATCGCTTGCGTGACCTACTTCCGAGGCGAAGAGCTCACCGTGGGTAATCTTGCGAAAAAGGGTTTTCGCTACCTACCAAAGATTTTTCTTAGCTATGCGGCGCTTCTTTCCCTAGTGCTCTGCTCTGCTCTGGTATTGCCACTAGTGTTTCTCGTTTTGTTTCTTGTCTGGGCTCCGGCATTTTGTGTTGGCGAACTTTTTGTTCCTCAGGATAAGCAAAAAGATTTACACGATGATGAGCCGCACGATGAAGACTACTTCGCAAAGAGCCGGGCGCCGAAGCCGAAACTTTCGTTTTTCAAGAATAAATCTATCTTCGAATTAGGCTTTGCTCGTTCACTTCAGTTTGGTGCAAAGCATGCGGTCTTAACTTTGCAGGTTGCGATACTAATCTGGTTTGCAAATGTTTTGCCTAGTGCGCTTGTCGATGTGTTGTCCGGTTCGTACTACGGTTTTGCTTCGACGGTGGCGAAAATATTTCTCAGTTCATATGGCGATGTTCTCGCAACCGCTGTTTCAGGCTGTGCCTTCATCATGTTACTGCCCAGCGAAGCCAAAACGGAGATTGGAGTTTCGGACGATGCGCAAATGCCGAAGATTTCGCGGATCGCCAGTTTTCAGGGGAGGTCGTGGATCTTTTTCCTACTCTCCGTTGTTGCCGCGGGTTCTACGTATGTCGTGCTTAGTCATGCCTTAAGTGCTGAAGAGATGCCGCAAGGGGTGCTCTCGGAGGTGCGAACGGCTGAGAAGTTTAACGAGCAGTTTGTCGTTGAACTTCATCTGAACGATTCTCAAAGAGCTTTTCGTTGGCTTAATCCTTATAACTTCCTGCTAACCTTCAGCAAGGATGCGAGTGGGACCTTGTCTACGGCGGACTCGGAAGGCAAGGAAGCGGAAGAAAAATTCCAAGTGCCGACGCGCGTTGTTGCGTACGGACTAAACGGCGAAGAGTTAAATATGGAGAGGCTTTCGCCTTCCTATAAACCACTCTCGTTAAAGCTCTATTTTGAGTTGCCTAGCGATTTGCCGGACAACGGCACTTACCGACTGCATTATAAATCCTATCTGGAGTCCTCTCGTGAGATAGCGAACGGCTCGTTTGGCTCATGGTAGGGCGGCTCATGGCAGGGAGAAGTTTTTTATGAGCAGAGAGGATACGACCTTTCGTAGCGCAACGCGCCGTGTGTTGTTTGAAGAGCCTGAGCAGGTTCAAGATATTCCTGGAGCGGGAAGCTCTGCGGCGCAAGATTCGGACAAGCATGTCCGCGTGAAAGTTACCATCAACCTAGATGGTGATGTGATTTCGCATTTCAAAGAATGCTCTAAACGTGAAGGTATTCCCTATCAAACGCTTATCAATCAAACCCTTCGCGAGCATATTAGTGGTTCCAAACCAGAGCAGCTTGCAGGTCTTGCAGCAGAATTACTTCTTGATGATGAGAGTTTCCTCGCACAAGTCGCGGCGCGGATTAAGGACATAAAATGAGTCTTACGTTTTTCTCTGATGGCGGCGGCATTCGAGATGCTCAGGCCGCAGGTGCTTGTATCATTGAGAACGAAGCGGGCGAGCGGGCGCGGCTGATTGCTTATCTTGGCGGGGCGACCAATAACGAGGCTGAGATTACCGCAGGCCTTCTTGGTTTTGCCTTTGTGCGCGCTACTGGGCTTTTGCCTGAGCAGGTTCGTTGGGTTGCTGATAGTGAGTACGCCTTAAAGAGCGCGACTGGATATATTTTTGGCTGGCAAAAAAATGGTTGGAAAACTGCTGCGAAGAAGCCGGTTAAGAATCAAGGCTTGTGGCGAAGTTTTCTTAGTCTGAGCAAGGGCGTGAAGATTGTTCCTGAACATGTGCGCGGTCACACCGGACATGAAGAGAACGAGGCAGTTGATTCAGCTTCGACCTGGGCGCAGAAATATGCCGAAGAGCTGTTTGAGGACGGAGCTGCAGGAAAGTTTGTAGAGCCGTTTCATGATGGTGATGTGTGGTTACTTTTAGACGCGCGCAAGTATATTGAGGCGCTTCGATCTGATGGGGAAATCAATCCCTCAAATGAGGAACTACTATTTTTATCAGATGCCCTAGAGGAACTTGGGGTAAGTGGCTTTGCTGAGTTCGCAGGGGACGGAAGCTCTATTGCGCCAGTTGATAAGGATGCGCTGACCAAGAAGCGTATTGGAAAAAAGCTGAAAGATGTTGCCAAGGAAGCTAGCACTCTCAGTGATGGAGAAAATAGCAAGACTCTGCGAGCTGCTATCAAGCAACTTATAAAAGACTTCGAACTTTCTTAGAAGCTTTCTTCTGACGCGAGCGTGTTCTCGATTGCGTTCGGACCGAGACTGTCTATCTCTCGCTCTAGATCCGCAGCAATCGCATTTCTGCTATTTGGAGCCTTGTCTCGCTCAATTGCTTTCTCTAAGCGAGCTGCTTCCGTTCCGGCCTTTTTAGTTGAATCTAGGTGCTCAAAGAAGTGAAGCACTGTCTTGTAGGCTTCGTTGATTTGAGTGATTCGATTGATGCCAGCGGTTACAAACGTTTCACCAAGACGGGCCATTTTCGGAAGATTCAAAGTTTCAATGGTATCAAGCCAAACCGTTTTCGCCTCATCCAATGTTGCTCCACGAAAGAGGCCTAATACGGTAAGTGCGCGTTCTACGTCATCGGCGCAAATCTCACATCCATCCGTCATTTGCTCTCGTGCGTTATGAAGCCGTTCTTCGAGCGAGTCTTCGCTAAGTTCACCAACGAGCTGATCCGCTCCTTCGAAACTAAGGAAGTTCTTTAGCTGCGGATGAAGCAGTTCATCAATGCCGCTGCCAGAGACTTCGAGACGACCACGTCGTTCCGCCATTACTGACTGAAAAATTCTTTTGCTATCTTCGCCTGATATCTTAAGCCGACGAGCTAGAGCGCTAAGGTAGGAGGCTTCTTGAGAAGAGACGAAGCGATCTGATGCGACCACATCGCAAATAATACGAAAGATAATCGGTGAAGTGGTATCGGCATCTGCACCGAGAGACTCGTAGAGTTCCTTGCCCTCTTCAAACATATTGAAAGTGCCGTCATCTTCTTCAATGGCAGCACCAACGTCTGCAATAAGCTCTGGCAGACCAATCTTATCCAAGGTTTTCGCGAGTTTCTCTCGCTCATCCTTGCCAAGAGTGCCATCAATGCTCATCGCGCCAACAATGAGTTTTCCAATATGCTGATTTTGCTTGCTGCTGCTCATGCTCTGCTCCAAAAAACCGTGGTCGACTATTCGTCTTGAATCTGAGTAAATCCAAAAACTTAAGTTAAAATACCTCTAAGACTGTTATGCACTCGAAGCTTCTTAGCGTAACCCCCGAATCATTCAATTAATCTGATTTGACAAATACCCCAAAAGCGAGTTTTTTGGGTGAGTTAATTGAGTCGCCAGCCGTCGGTAAGTATTCGATTTGCTTGAGAATTGGCCCACGTAGCTCAGGGGTAGAGCACTTCCTTGGTAAGGAAGAGGCCTCGGGTTCAAATCCCGACGTGGGCTCCATTTTATTTGTTTAGTAAAAGCCTGCTCAGGGGTAGAGCACTTCCTTGGTAACAAGAGAGTGCCAAAGGGCACTCTCAAGGCCTCGGGTTCAAATCCCGACGTGGGCTCCATTTTATTTGTTTAGCAAAGCCTGCTCAGGGGTAGAGCACTTCCTTGGTAACAAGAGAGTGCCAAAGGGCACTCTCAAGGTCTCGGGTTCAAATCTCGACGTGGGCTCCAAAGTCTTTTACATTCGCTAATACAAAAGACCCGGAGAGATTGTGATGATTCAGAAACTCTATCCCTACCTAAATATCCTATCCCGTATCGCATTCCCTCTACTTCTCCTCCTCACAACAACCTCATCAGCCTTTGCCGATGTCTACGAATACCGTGACGACTCTGGAACTAGGCATTTCGTAGACTCCATCGATAAGGTCCCCACTAAATTCCAAAAACAAATAAACGGAGCAAAGCAACTACCTAAGATTAGTCGAGCGAAGGTGGTACTGGGGGGAATTACTACTCAGAACAGCAACGCGCCTCGATATCTGCGTCAATTGCTTCCTAAGAACAGCGCTAATAAAACTCAGGTTATACAGCTTTTGGCTGCAACGCTCTCGGGATTTTGTATTCTCACCTTGCTCCTACGCCCGACTAATCTTGTTAAAATCCTTGGTGTGCTCTCTGTCATTTTCGCTGCATGGAGTTTCGGAGCGCTTCCCGTCCCAGAGCAGTATAGGCTTACTGAGATCCGAGGTACGCAAAGTGAGTGGTCAAGAAAGATGCACGAGTTACGTGCTCTTCACAAGCGGGGACGTAAAGGGGAAGCGCTTCGACAAGCGAAAGTTTTGCTTACCGAAGCTGAAGGCTCCTTCTCGAGACTTGATATCCGTCGAATTGAGGCGGTGCATGATGTGGGATGGCTTAGCTATGATTTAAAAAGAGATAGAGAAGCAGAGCGTTATCTTCAGCGCTCTCTTAAGCTATATTCGGAACTAATTCTCGCGAATCAAAGAAACCCATCTTCAAAGCTTCGCGGTCCCTCCGGAGTGCATGGGGTTGGGAATGAGCATGTGCTTCTCGGCGATATTGCTGCGCGTAATGGTAGGCGATATCAGGCAAGGCAGCACTACGAAAAGGCTCTTTCCTTTTTTAGAAAAAGATTGCCTCACCACAAGTCGTATTACGAGTCTATTAGGCAAAGATTACGAAGCTTAGGCTGATGTGTTAGATTTTAGGTAAGCGTTCAGGTGGGTAAGAGACTTCTGCAAGAAAGAGAAGCCTGCGTGGCGCTTGAACGCTCTCCCCGAAGGGGACAAAGACTAAGCGTTCAGAAAACACTACAAATGCGATTAGC
>QIGM01000120.1 GCA_003230795.1 bacterium | reverse complement strand
ACATTGAGAGCCAAAGGAGGATATATGGAGTCCATATTGCCAACGCGACATAAAGGTTTTTCTTGGGTGCAATCGCCCCCCCTACGATGGCTGCAACAACCGGTTGAGCAATCAAGCTAGAGGCCACGACCATCCCGCCAGTGGCCCACCAATGGCCTAACAGGAAGCCGCCGATCAGCATGACAAGCGTCATCGCTAAGAAGCCGGAAAGCATGGCGACGGGCCAGAAACAGAGCCAGCGAAGAACGATCATGGTTTTTGTGTCCTGAATTCTGAGGGTTTCAAAAAGGCGGCCAGCCGCTGTCATGCGGCTGACCGCGTAAAATCTAGAACGATTTTCTTCACGACTAAACCTTTCCGCTGCCCCCGCAAGAAGGGCACGTTTTGGGACTATGGTCAGTAACGTAGCCGCCCCCACAGGAACAATTTCCACCCCAGAACGTGCGGCTTGAACCACCACATTTAGGGCAAGGCTTTTGGCCTTCAAAAACGACTTGTTTTCCGTGACATCGAGAACAGTTGTTTTTCGTAGCTTTTTTTCCTAAGAATATTGCCGAACGTAAAGAAACCCCCAGCACCACTGAGGATGCTGGGGGGAGGCAACTCTTTATTAGTTACCTTTTTGCTGCCGTTTAATTGCCTCGTTGTAGGCGCTTACCGCCTCCGCTGAAGATTTAGGCGGAAGTTTTACGCCGTTGTTTGCACATTGCGTGCCATACTCACTTTGAGATTGGGGCATGATACTAGCTCCACTAATAAAGGATGGTTGACTGCCACGCCAACGCTTGGCGGTGGTCAGTTGTCTTTGCCTTCGCCGGGGTAATCAGACTCGATTCAGGCAAAAAACAGCGATTTCCCGCAGGATACCCGCATTATACAGTGGAATTCAACTTAGTACAGTGAGATTCAATGTATTTAGGCAAAAAATTCTATATTAGCATAACTCTATGCTTGGGAAGCCTTTACTTGTCGTCAGCCCCCCACCGGTTGATCTCCAAGTCTTGAAAATCAAATCACTTGTCTTAGTGTCGTTCGCTTTTGGTGCCGTCATGCTGCAAGGAACTTCTCCGCCGTCTGTTTTATCAATCAGCTTTACTTTCCAATGCTTTTTGAGAAATCTCATAGCTTCCACAATGCCTAACATTTTTTCGTCTTCAAACGTTTTTGATTTGCTTTCAGCAAGCCATTTGTTGACCTTCTTCTTTGTTGCGTTTGCATGTGTCAAACCAAATACCTTGGCATGTTTTGTCAGTGTTACTTCAGCGGCAATAGACTCCAATCGGTCAGAGTACTCAGCCGCTTCGCCTGTCCGCTCAGCAACCGCGTTTAAGAGTTCTGTAATGCTAACGTCCGCCAGGACGGGTTCTTTTGGCAATCCTGTACGTCTTAACCTCGATTTATTGGCACCCTCTCTGGGCGTCTGCGATCCTTGATCTCGAATACCTTCTACCGCTTTTGAATAGCTCCTTGCAACAATATCATGAATCTCGTCTTCATGGGAATCTTTTTGTTGCTGTAGAACGTAAATGCCATAGCCCTCAATGGCGAGGAGGTTCTGTCTAACTCGCTCCTGATCTGCTATGCGGTTAAGATCGCCCAACAATCTATGGAGGTTTGACAAAACTCGCAGTTTTGCTGAATCTGCAGTTTCCTTTAGCAAATCTATTGATTCCAGAATTGCAACTGCCGAATATGTATCTCCTTGTATTTCCTTGACATTGGCAATCAATTCATGTGCAACTGCTCGAAGGCGTTTGTCAACATGTGGGATAGTATGTACTTCTGAGCACAATTTTGTACAACGATCGTAATCATGGGTTAGCAGTTTTGTCGCTGCTGCAATAACTACCGCTTCTCCACGCTGCGTGTTACTGATTGCCTCGAATTCAAGCACTTTCTTCACAATGCCATCGACCACTTCATATTCTCTAGAGGCGAGTTTAATTCGAGCTTTCTGCAAGAGTGCTTCCACCTTAGGAAATCCTTCGGTTTGGCTATCTATGAATTGCTCGCGTCGGGCTTTACCCAGGTCAGATTGTTGATCAGATAGTGACATATTGAAGAAATATTATTAAGAAAGGTCTACTTCCATCATATCACGATTCGCTTCGTCCGTTTTCCCTAAAGATTGATAGGCAATGCTTCTCATTGTTAGTAATTGAATTCGCAGGCTCTTCGGTATCCCATCTATCTCCAACGCATCTGATGCGGCACTCACAGCACTGCCATTCCTATCTGCTAAAACTTGAATACTTGCGAGCAGATGTAAGCAATAAGCTCTCCCCAAGGCATTACCCCCTGCTTCTTTTATTGCGGCTTCAGCTTGCTCCCGAGCACCAGGAAAATCCTTCTGCTCTAAACATAGAGCAGCGTGAATACAACAACCTTGCCAACTCAGCAGTTTTTTGCCTCCTTCCCTCTGCAGCACTTTGGCGACGGTACGCGTTGCTCTTTCGGTCATTCCACCGAAGAAATGTGCCACACCTACATTGAGTGACAAAAGATCATGTGTCATTTGCGTAAGACTTTCTCCCAGGCAACTCGAAAGCTCTCGAATGCTTTCTAACTCAGAATCGCTTCCTAGAAACAGATCACAAAATGCCCTGCCTACTTTGGCATAGGTCAATAATTCAGTAGGAATTTTTTCATCCATCAAAACACGACAATAATCCTCATAAGCATTCTTGAACTCACAGCAATGCGTGTATGTCGATGCTCGCATTAATAGGGCAAACCACTTGATCAATTCAACTGCGTTCTCACTCTCAATTATTCTTGTGAACTCCTCAATTGCTAGATGGAATTTCCCCTCAAAACTTAAAATGCAGCCATTCAAGTAATAGACCATAAACTCGTGGCTGGAATTTACTATTTCAACGGATTCAAATTCTTTTAAGTACTGCTTTGCACGCTCGGAATCTCCTCGCTGTACGTGATGTACGGCAAGTAGCATTAGTAACGAAATACGGTCACTGCACTCACAACTTTTTGTGCTAATCAACCTTTCAGCAAGACTAACTGCCTCTTCAATCTGTCCCCGCAAGTAGAGGATTTGCACTCTTGCACGACTTGCCAATGATAGCTCAGTTGCTGTAGCCTCTTCCCAACTCTCCAACCGTTTGCGATCTCTGTCCGCAGATTTCAAATCACAAAGTACAAGTGCTGTTTCGATACGATTTTGCAAAGCAAAGCTAACCGTAGATACTGGTGCTTTATCCATGTCATCCGCAACAATAGTAAAATCTCTTGTAGCTAGCAGAAACTCATTGTTAGTTTGATATGCGCGCCCGCGTTGTATAAAAGCTATTGCTGCATGTTCATCTGTAAGAACCGTGTAGTGTTCAATTGCTCTGGAATGATGTTCAATCGCCGCAGTAAAATCACTCTGAACAAACTATAGATTCCCCAATTGAAATGCTGCATTTACGAGCAGCTCAACTGGTGCATCAGATGTCTTGTATGCTAACTGTGCCATAAACATTTTGGCTTCTTCCACACGGTTGAGATCAGACAGAATTCCATAGCACTGCTGCAAAGCATAGCCACGCGTGGTTGGCGATGCCCCAACTATTGCCGCAGCTTCCCTGGCATCCCTAAGAGCATCTTCTAAAGATTTCTGATCTACAAATACTGCACAACGTAAGAGAAGGGCTTCGGCTACTTGAGACGGCAGTTGGTTTCGATAATGATTAATCACATAATCGAAATCTTCCTGAGCATCTTGATACTGGCTTCGTAATCCGTTGAGTTTTCCACGTAAAACACGTGCCGTAGCCACTTCAGCACATTCAGTTTCAGAGAATTCTCGTATGGCAGAACTTAAGTCTTCAATTGCGCCCTTACAATCTCCAGCCACCTCTTTTGTGGCTGCCCTCACCGAAAAGGCACGAGCACGAAAGAAGCTCGATCCATACGGCGTTACAATAACAATTTCCGCATAAATATTGGCTTCATCGCACTTTCCTGCTAGCAGACAGGACTCAGCAAACTCAATTTGCGATTTCGCTGCAGTTCCTTTGGCGGAAGAATTCATCTAAACCCCTCAAGCTAATTGTCCGAACGGGAAACGTGATTGCTCATCATAAGAATTCTTACTTATGCCAATGACCTGCCCCCACGGTAGGTACCAGTGTTTATGTTAGTGTCGAGGTGGTCTCCAGGCCAGCCCCACTCGCTCGCCAGACACTCGCGTGTATGCTCATCCATCAGAGTGAGCATCCGGAACGAACGACCATCGCTGGTTCGATCCGCCACAAAGTCATAGCTCCACACATGATCTTTGTATTGCGGACGCAGCCTGACGCACGCCCCGTCATTTAGCCACAGACGTCTTCGTTTCGGTTGTTTTTGAAGCACTTTGAGTCCTTCGTGACGCCAGAGGCGTTCAATGCGTTTGTGATTCACTCGCCAGCCTTCGGCTCGCAAGAGGGCCGTCACGCGGCGATAGCCGTAACGTCCATAGTCGCAGGCCAACTGCACCATCCGCCGAACCAGACGTGTGTTCATCGCTGGGAATCTGCTTACTTCTTCGTTGGGTACTGCGAGGTTGATCGAGTACCTGACATGCCCGACGTTCCGACCGCCTTGCGTCGTTTCGCCGGGCTCAGAAGTTTCCCGACGCGGCTTCCTTCAGTATCGCCTTATCGAGTTCCGCCTCGGCAAGCAGGCGTTTCAAGCGAGAGTTCTGCTTCTCTAACTCTTTCAGACGCTTTGCCTGGTCGGTACGAAGGCCGCCGTACTCTTTCCGCCAGCGGAAATACGTTTGAGCAGTTACGCCAATCGACTTGGCAGCCGAGGCGGACGTCTGACCCTGTGCAATAGCAATCTCCGCTTCGCGGAGCTTGCCAATAATCTGCTCCGCCGTGTGCTTCTTACCTCGTGACATCAAATCTCCTCCTTCAAGAAATGAGCTTCTTCCTGAGATGATTATCACTCAGAAGATGGGCTCGGTTGAAGGGGGCAGGTCACCAACAATCCTCAACGCCTTCATAATCAAGAAACTCTTGACATCAATTATATCAATTATTTCCTGCAGAACTCCCAAGAAGTTTGCTGAGTAGACCAAATACCGACCTTTGCAGCCGCAACTCCCCTGTCCGAGCCTTATTGAGCATCCCGCGAAAATACGCAGCCGGTTGGGAAATTTGATTGGTGGTACGTTGGGAAGCACTGTCAGCCAGCAGGACACAGACTGAAGCCCCTACTCGTCCTAGCAGTTCACAAGCTTCCGCCCAACTCTGTTGGCTGATTTGCAAGTCTGCACGAACCTTGTAGGCGGCTTCAGTTACGTCATTCCAATTCAATGGCCTTGGCTCAATCGGAAAGTGTTCTCGAAAACGATCACTGGCACAATGGATGACTTGCTTGAGCGTGATATTTGGTATTCCAGCAGCA
>QIGM01000024.1 GCA_003230795.1 bacterium | reverse complement strand
TTTCTTAGGTTCCTCATTGCGACAATTTTATGGTATTGGTTTTCAACGTAACTCCTGCTGCTGCCTCGCTTTTTTGGTGACGCGACTTTTTGCACCCTACGGCTTCACGCCTCTATTCTGAATTGCACAGAGAGGGTATTATAGAGGATTCTCATGAAAGCAGCTTAATATTGTCAAAGTTTTCGAGGCAGCTGGCGATCTTTTGCCGAGTAACATCGGACTGATCTTCTGTTGCTATCCTAAGGACTAGGTTGTTTTCCTGGACTATGCTCCCTTGGATAGGGTAGCCAGTAAGTAGCATTATTTGCGTAGCAATTTCGTGGCCGCTAATGGCTGAGGCAGTTACTCCACCCTGGAATTCAAGATTTACTTCTAACATATGCTTTTATCCTAAAACATTGGATTCGCATGTGTCCAGTTTTTTTGTCACTTCTTTAGCCCTGGCTACCTCAATATTTAGCTTGTTGGAATTCTCCAAAATGAGTGCAAAATACGAAAGTGCTTATCCAGGTGCTGCTGGCCGCTTAGTGCGAAAACTAGCAGAACTCATTGCACTAGTTGCGGAGACACAGAAACCCGCAGAAGTATTTCAGCCATTCATCTCAAAGCTGACAGACGCTACTCAGTCCTCTTCGGGAGCGATCTATGTCCTGAATAAGGAAAAGTCTGAATTTGTATGTCACCACACAGAAAACTATCCCGGTCATAACGGTCAAATCAAGGTGTCCGGCTTAGGCAGTCCCGATGAAAGACAAACCACCCGAACATCCGTTGCGTACTGTATTGCCGAGAACAAGACAATTAGTCATTCGCAGACACTTAGTAAAGCGAGCGACAGTGATAGCAGAATGGGACGCGCTGCGCGGATTATTGTTCCTATCAGATCTGGAAGAGGCGCTATCGGAGCAGTTGACCTACAAGCTGTCGGAAAAAAGTCGTTCACGTCTCTTGAGCTTGATTTCGTAAGAGCAGCGGCTAATTTATTGTCAGAAACTGTCACGAAGCAGCATGTATATATAATGCTGCAAGAAATGCATGCGCCAATAGATTACCGCTGCAACGAGTATGACTTCTACAAAGAGTTAGTCGGTCTTGCCGCTCGTGCAATGTGTGTCCAGAAAGTAGCGATTCGTGAATTGTCTGACGGCAAACTCAAGTGCTTAGCAATATCAGGATTTCCAGACGCTTCGCTAAGTGATTTTGATTTTGCGATACCGAAGGGGCCATTCAAAGAGGTGCTAAATGATGGGAGACTTAGAGTAGAGAGCGGAAAGGTACTTAGGAGCGTAGAAAATTCCGACAGATATATATCGGTTAAGACCTTTGCGGTTGTAGGTATTTGCGTAGGCGATGAGACCTTTGGTTGCCTGTCTGTTGCTTCCGATTTTGATTACCCGTTTACTCAAATTGAACTGCATGGTCTCCAGTCGTTAGCCAATGCAATTGGAATTGCAATCCATAACTTTCGAAACTTCCATGCACGCGGCGAGGAGCTGTATAACCTAGCACGAGCATTCACAGACTCCACTGCATTGGAGGTCGCTCAATCGGCGCGTCACATTGCTAAGGCACACATCGGCACGCAGCGCGAGCTACTTTCATTGATAGATATATCACTGTCTAAAGGGAAGCAGCAATCGCTAGCTAAAGGGAGAGAGTATATAAAGAAAGCGGATGCTGCGTTAACGGATATTCTATTAGCTGTTGAGCAGATCAAAGAAGCGACCAAACCTATTAAATCTGAACTTCACACAATCCAATTGCGCCAACTATGGGATGATGCAATCAGTCTAGTTGGAGGGCGAATTCAATTACTCAAAATCCGCCCTCAAATTACAGGAAATGCAGAGGTTACCGTTTACCCTGACTTCCTGCGGCACGCGTTCTTGCATATACTTTCTAATAGCATTGACTCGTTTCGAAATCGAAATCGAAAGCGTGGGAAAATAGAAATTGTTATTAGCCACTCCCAAGGGAAAGAGCCTTTTGCTATTATTACATATCAAGATGATGCTGGAGGAGCAGATATGCAGGCTCTCGCTAGAAAGACTGCTCCATCCCCTCCAGTTGGGGAAGATTTATTTAGAAAAGGGCTTTCCACTAAAGATGATGGCTCCGGTTACGGCATGTTTCTCGCGAGGCGAGCAATAGCTAAACACAACGGCTCAATTACCGTAGTAAATTTCCCAAATCCACTACGGTTCGAAATAAAGATACCTTTAGATACAAATCCACAGTCGCTCGTTTTACGCGCATAGTTGACATGAAGGAAATGTGCCCACATGAACTTACAATCACAAGATTCTATAGCTGCGAACACGGCAGTCCCTCCTCTCGCTTTGATAGTAGAAGATGACCCTACTGCATTGACAACAAGGAAAGATCTTTTCGAGTCTCAAGGATTTCTTACCATAACGGCCGCTGACTATGAGCAGGCTGTCGATGAGTTTTCTACTACCTCCGCTATTGATATTGTAGTAACCGATTTAGACCTCGGGCATGGCACTGACGAGAGAAGTGGTTTTGACGTAGCCAATGCTTGTGCGAGACTGCGGCCCGGAATACCTATTGTCGCCTATTCTGGTGCTGTTGAACAAGATGATGTAGCATCAAACCGTTGGGATGTTTTCAAAGACCATACAGTCAACAAGGCCTCTCCCAGCGATACAGTTGATTCAATTAGGTCACGCATAAACGAATGGATGAATTTGGCTAGATTAAATCAGCGAGAACGAATCCACAATGCATTCTATGAATTAAGTAGAATTCAAAGGAAGTATGAAATTGCCTCACAAGACTTGGAGCACTTGCGTACATTTCTACCTGGTCTTTTGCTTCCAAGTCATAGTTCGCTAAGTCTTCCGGCAGAATCATCCGTAGATGAAATACTGGATGCTGCAAAGCTAGAAATGGAGCTGATAGAGCCGGGGAGAGTGTGGAAAACAAAGACCGGTGGGGACTCCGCAACGCTGGCAACTATTGCAATCTGGATTCACATGGAGGCGGATTGTTTCATCGCAGAGCTATTCAGTCATCCCAGCTTGTTTTTTTACGCTGACACTAAAGAAGACGCAACAGACGGCCTATTGGAATTGATGTGTGGCTTTCATGAAGACTTTAGTAGCGGTATTGTTCTGTCGCACGAATTAGAGAAGTTGCGCAATTATCTAAACAAGGTATTCGGTAGTTCAAATGCAGCTGACAATAACTGAAGCGATGAGGATATTTGGGAAGCTTGAGATTGAAACCGTGAAGTGTAAGCATCACGTTCGTGGTTTCATGGTCGTTGATGGCGTGAGAGTTTTCGCAGTCCATTGCTCGCGTGGCAAGAAGGCTTTGCCTGGTAAAGTACCGCAGAAATTCAGAAAGTCTTTGCACCTTTCAACCTCAGAATTTGAGCAGCTAAGAGGGTGCAGTTTGTCACGGAACGCATTCGTCGAATTATTGCGCCAAAAAGGGCTGCTATAACACCTATGAGTATTTGCAATGCCGGTATTTTTTGGGGAGTGAATGAATACCTGCGACTTGAGCAGAGTATGTGGTTGCAGTCAGCCAACAGGGATGCGACTAATTTTTTTAGGCATTGTGTCAGGTCACTTCCGTCTGGTGATTGGGTTCTAATAACCGACACAACGCCAATGGCCTCGACTAGAGTCAATTTTTTTCTTAGTGTCAAAGATGTTATTTCTGCATCCGAGTCAAATAGCGGCATTTTAATCTATGTGGCATGTCATGGCTTTCAGGTAAATGGGGAACTTGTTTTAGCCCTGAAAGACTTTCATCCCAGAGTCGCTGAGGTAAGTGGCGTGAGGTTCTCTGAGCTAATGTCGCTTCTAGGTGTGTTTGGTCAACAGCATAAATTTTGTGTCGTCTTAGATTGTTGCCGCAATGGTGATTCTTCACTAAATGATATGGCCGAAATCCCTGAGAACGTGTGCGTTCTATTCTCTTGTGAATCGGGAACTAGCTCCTTGGAGCATGCGAGTGGAGGGGCATTCACGACCGATCTTTTGAGGGTACTATCATCCCCCCCTCCATCTTACGCCCTTGAGCCAGGATACGACCTTGAACTTCTAAAAGAACTGATCGTCCCAAGAGGTTCGCAAATTGTTCAATGCCTTGGAGTCCCACAGTGCTCGTTTCCATGGGAAGATAACAACGCTCGACATGCATCCGAAATGGACCTCTCTGTTACTTGCGCTAATGCCAATTGCCTTGATGAAGTTAAAACTCATTGCAATGCATTGGATTTAGCGATCTCTGTAGAGCGATCTGATAGCGACGATAGTTCAGAATGTCGAATGACATTTGACCGCAGCCATAATGTTCTTGCCTTAATCTACTCCACTGGAACCGTCATGCAAAAATCGCCTAGGTCAGTTGTGGAAATCTCACTGCAATTTGATGGGGGGTATTCGTACTTGCTTTTGAAAGATCTCTCAAGTCAGTTCGATGGTTTTGCAACAGAAACCCGCCCTGGAGACTATTGCGTTATAGTTCGTCACTCACTTCCATATGGAGATTTGTTTGCAAGTATTTCTGCGTATAAGACAGAGAACACGACCACTGTACGCTTCACGCTTCAAAACGAAGCACAGCAATATGTCCCACTAGACGAAGGATGGCAATTGATCGAAAGGCTAGCATGTAGCGTAATCCGTTTATCTGAAGACTATATACTGGAGCTCTGTGATGAATCCAATAAATGAAAAAGAAATAAAGTCAATTATTTCTGAGAATGTTGATGGAAAACAATCAGAAGTCATAAACTTTTGCAGAGATCTTTCTGTTGTCTTAGACGGCGGAAAAATTGAATTGATTAGCTCTTCTCGCGGAGATGGAAGTTCTTCAATCAAGCTTGCATGTCAAAAAACACTTGAAGTCTTGCATGGCCAACTATGCGTTGTAGACCCAGATAAGGAAAAGGCCCCCTCTGCATCTGATTCAGCAACATTTGTCGGTCGAGTTTCTTCGATAGCGTTGGCGAAAGGCATTGCAGAAAGCTATAGCCTTTCATTGCCGGTGTGTATTTGTGTTGTTGGCATGGTAACTTTGACTATCTTTGAAGCAGGATTAGCAAAATTTTGCAGCATGCACTATCCTGTCGATGACGTCGACTAATTTTCACTGAGGTGGTCCTGAATTGACGGACAGGTGATTCTCTTAATTTGGCGTGTGGTTGAGGTTTTCGAATTGAGTGGGGGTGAGGTATCCGAGG
The DNA here is from genome assembly GCA_003230795.1 of bacterium. GTDB lineage: Bacteria > Bdellovibrionota_C > UBA2361 > SZUA-149 > SZUA-149 > SZUA-149. The sequence continues at coordinate 181 of QIGM01000024.1, read as the reverse complement.
GCGGAGTGTTTTCTTTCGAGGTTGTAGTAGGCTAGTACCACGTCCCGCAAGTTATTTCCGGTAGAGCTCGGGGAAGACACGGCGAGCGTTTTTGCGATTAAAAGTCCAGCGTATCATGGATTTGCTGCGGTTGCGATCGCGCGCCCCAATCGCCGCGTGACGTTGGACCTCTTCGATCGTC
>QIGM01000463.1 GCA_003230795.1 bacterium | reverse complement strand
AGAAGATAATGCCTCTGAAGAGTTCCTCCGAGCGCTGCTGCAATTTAAAGTAGCCGACCAATTAAGCGTTACTGAACTGCGCGATCACAAACTCTTCAGCCTCCACGGACCGAAAGCCGGAGAGATAGTTACATCCTTAGGATGCGGCCAGTTACCTGAAGAACTGAACTCCCATGTTGATTTCGATTTCGACGAAAGCAAGGTCCAATGTATCCAAGCCCGGCGCGGACAGAGCGAGGGGTTTGATCTCCTCTACCCAGCGACTATCGAGACTGCTCTTCGCGAAGCGGTGCTAGCTCATGGTGCTGTCTCGGCAGCCGAAGAGATTAGCGACAGCACTTGGGCTATGTTCAAGATAGACGCCGGCATCGCTTCCGTCGGGTCTGAAATTAACGAGAAAACTTCTGCCACAGAAATTGCGTATAAGAGTCTCGTCTCGTTTTCTAAAGGCTGTTACGCTGGACAAGAAGTCGTAGAAATGTCGATAGCTCGTGGCCGTCCGAATAAGGAACTCGTAAAGCTCACCAGCGCGTCAGAGAATCCCCTTCAGGTCGGTGATGCAATCGTTGAGCAAGAATCGGGCAAGGAATGTGGATCCATCACCAGCGTAAGTCAGCTCCCCTCTAACGGAGACTACATCGCACTTGGATTTATTAAAGCGAAGTTTCTGGACAGCAATGAATTCCTAGTGCGCGATCAAAACGTGCAGCGCGTTTCCTTGTCGCAGTGAGGCGATGAGCTCCCGCGCAGACAACCCGATATCTGTCTACGTTCATATCCCGTACTGCGTCACCAAGTGTCCCTACTGCGATTTCAACTCTTATGCGATTAGCACCCAAAGCGGGCAGCAAGAAATGCCCGAAGCCGAATACATCGACGCCCTACTTAGCGAGATAACATTCCGAGCAAACGAAGAAGAATGGCAAGATCGTTCAATTTCGACGATATTCTTCGGCGGCGGCACACCTTCACTCTTTAAACCAAGTTCAATTGCACGCATTTTAGATTTTCTTCAGTCTAAGTTTGGCTTCATGCCGGAAATCGAAACCACGCTAGAAGCAAACCCAGGAACCATACAAGAACAACTCGGGCTTGATTCCTTAAAAGGTTTCCGAACCGCGGGAGTAAATCGAATAAGCATGGGAGTTCAAAGCTTCCGCACACAGAAGCTAAAATTTCTCGGAAGGCTCCACTCCGCCGAAGACGCCGAACGCGCCGTCCAAAACGTACGAGCAGCCGGCTTTGAAAACTTCAACCTAGATTTAATTTTTGGCGTCGCAGATGAGACCGTAGAGGAATGGTTTCATGACTTGTCTAAAGCAATAGATTTAAACCCGCTCCACATCTCCGCCTACGGCCTCACGATTGAATCTGGAACGGAATTTGGCAGACGAGCTAAAAAAGGAACCTTACCTCTCGCCGAAGAATCACTCCAAGCAGAGCTACAGCTACTAACAGCAGAATGTCTTCAAAAAGCAACTTACAAACGCTACGAAATCTCAAACTTCGCAAAAGCCAATGCTCAATGCCGACACAACCTCGCCTACTGGCAAGGAGTAGACTACCTCGGTCTCGGCGCGGGGGCTCATTCCTATCTTGCCGCAAGCACAAGCGCGCCGAATCAAGAAGTAGGGCATCGGTGGTCCAACATTCCCAAGCCCGAACACTACATTGAGCGTGCAAGTAAGCAGGGAGATGCATCTCAGAGAAAAGAGTCGATAGACCTATCCCAGTCAGAACTGGAATTTTTCTTCACGCGTCTGCGAATGAGTAGCGGTATTAGCACGAAAGAGTATCTAGAATTGTTCAACCGCTCGTTCGAGACGACTTATTTCGATGCCATCAAAAAATTAAAACTAGAAGGACTAATAGAGAACGACCAAGCATTGCTCAGACTTACGTCACAAGGATTTATCTTTGCAGATTACGTACTCGCTGAATTCGCCAAAGCTTCAAGTCTCTAGAAACCGTATCTTGAGAAGTGAGACTGTCACATTTTCCACAAGTTCCCGTTCGAACTTCCTAAAAAATGGCGCTTTCCGAAACTTCCAACGGGAACTTGCGGAAAATGCTATAATCTCGGAAAATCACTCATAACTAGCTAAAATTAAAGTGTTTTCTATGTTCGATCCGACAAAACCATATTACGGACTCCCCTTATTACCCCCCACTCAATCACTAGAGTCTATGGAGCTGCTACGGTCGCTAGTTGATGCAGCGGCGTCTTTAATGAAACTCTCGGTAACCGCTGAGAACCTTCCTAATCAAACAGCTTTGTACCGGAGCGTTATCTTGCTGGAAGCCAAAGCCTCCTCTGAGATTGAACAGATTGTAACTACGGATGAAAAGCTCTTCAGCTCCGACTTGTCAGGTAACTTCACAGACTCAATGACGAAGGAAGTACATCGGTACGCGGACGCTATCCACTTCGGTTGGCACGAAAAACGTCCCTTGTGCACTTCTCTTACTGAAGAAATCTGTTCAATAATTAAAGATAAACCAATGTTCGTGAGGAAAGTTCCAGGCACCACTTTACGACGACCTTCCACGGGTGAAATTGTTTACACTCCGCCTGATGGTGAAATCTTAATCCGCGACTTACTGGATAATCTATTCGGATGGATGAATGCCGACGATTCACTGCACCCGATAATCAAAGCAGCAATCGCGCACTATCAGTTTGAGTCTATTCACCCGTTTACGGATGGAAACGGAAGAACAGGTAGAATTCTGGTCGTACTATATTTAGTTGAACAATCGCTACTCAAAGCACCCGTGCTATTTATTTCTGGTGAGATTCTTAAGACTAAAGCCGACTATTACGCTCTTTTACAACATACGCGCGAAACCGGAGATTTTGGCCCGTACCTTAATTGGTTCGTAACTCTAGTTCGCAAGGCTTCACTTGAATCAACATTACGGGCGAATAACGTTCGCATCGCAATGATGGAATTAAAACATCTGATTCGCTCACTCGATTCATCTATTTATTCACAAGATTTGGTCAATGCAATCTTCGTAAGTCCACTAGTATTTGCAAACCGCTTGGTTGAGCTTGGAGCAGTCGGAAGTCTTTCAACTGCCCATACCTATCTTAAAAAGCTTGAGAAAGCCGGACTGTTGGTCAGATCGAAAAAGCGTTTCAACAGAAAGGTGGTGTATCTAAATATTCGACTAATAGAAGCTCTCAGCGGAGAAGTAAAGTTAGATTAGTGGTTCATAAAGGGGAGCAGATGGAGCTGTTCCTTTTGTAGCGACCCATTCGCAAAAATCCAGACCTTGCTTCTTCAGATCCTACCGAGGCAAACAAAGAACAACGCTTACATGATTAATAAACAACTCTCGCAGCACTGGAATACTCCTCAGAAACTGCAACCCTTTCACACACTCATACCTCTCATTCACCACCTCCAACCCACAAGCCGCAATAAGAGTCTCAAACTTCTGAATCGTCATACGATTAAGCCCAGACTCTACGTCCTCGTACCGCTTCGCTCCATCACTTCGATAACGACTTCGCGCCGACATCACTGCCTCTTCCGAGAAGAGCAAGTTTAGCCACGGCACTCTGCAGAAAAACTGCATATGACTACCGTAAGGCGCAAACCACGGTGGTCCGAAGGTAAGTAAGATAACGCCATTCTCGTTTAGAAGTGACTTCATCTCATCAAGAATAAAGCCAGGATCAGGAAAGTGTTCAAAGCTATTCTGGGAGATAACAACATCAAAGGCCCCACGATGCTTATCCTCCGCGCGCTCAACGAACTCGACTTTCTCTTGAGAGATCGAGCGCTGCTTTGCGTTCTCTACGGCTCGTCCAAGCGTCTTTGTGTTCGTATCAATACCGAGCACGAAGCAGTCAAACTCTTCAACCAGGGCAAGGCCTTGGTCACCAACTCCGCATCCAAAATCGACTACGCGCTTTCTAGAAACAATAGATGAAAATTCGGGAAATACTCGATTGAGTATTTCGAGGGCAGCGTTATGCCCGCCTTCTGGCTTGTTGTTTTGCTCTTTGCCCGCGGTGTCTTCGGGCGAACGCGATAGGAGGAGAAGTAAGCGTTCACCAATGGACATAGCTTTCGACTTGCTGATAAAGACAATCGGTAGCTGCCTCCAGCTACCGTTCACGCACGCTACTTCTTCGCTTTGAGTTTCTCGATGAGTCCATCAACGCCGTCTTTTTTCACGATCCCTGCGAACTCACTGCGGTAGTTACTCACTAGTCCGATGTTCTCAACGATGACGTCATAGACTTTCCAAGCGCCATTTTTCTCACGCATACGATAATCGATACTTGCAGTTTCGCCAGCGTAAAGAACTGTAGTCTTTACTAGCGCACGCTTGCCTTTTGTTTTCTCCCCCGCAAATTCAAGACTACTATCTGCAGCATTTTCTCGAATCTTCTTCAGGTAATTCTTGGCAAGTAAGTTACTAAAGAGTTCAACAAACTCGTTCTGCTGATCAGCACTTGCTTTCTTCCAGTTCGCTCCTAGACTTCGGCGTGACATCTCACGGAAATCGAATATCGGAGCGATAATTTTTCGAAGCTTCGAATCAAGCTCAACGTCCGAGACGTTACCCTCGGAGGTCTTTACCGTTGTTCTTACTTTCTCTACAGCTAGCTCGACTAGTTTACCAGCAGGCGTTTCCGCGGCAAAAGCCTGAGGCGCGATGCCAATAAATACGCACACCACACTAAGGATGATGGCATTTGCCCATCCACGGCCAGCCCATCCACGGCCAGCCCATCCACGGCCAGCTAGATTGTCTTTAAGGAAACTCATTAGAATATCTTCTCCTTTATATTACACACTAGACTTAGATTCCCTGAGAGAATTACCTGAGAGTCCTATTCGTCGGAATCCATCGAATGAATAAATTTTCCGATTACATCTTCAAACTCTACCGCAGATTCAGTGTCGGCGATCTCATCACCGCTCTCCAGGATAAGATCTGAACCACCCGGAGAAATTTTCACATACTTATCTCCGATGATTCCCTTAGTGCGGATTTGGGCGATGTCATCATCTCGAAGCTCAATTCCGTCACGCACTTGAAGGGTAAGCTTCGCCTCTGTCGAATTGAGTTCCACATTGGACACTTCACCAATCTCCACTCCTGCTATTTCGACTGGCGCACCAACTTTAAGTCCTGCGACATTCGTGAACATCGCGCTCACTGAGTAGTATCCCGAATCGGATAGCTTTAAGCCGCCAAGGTTCACTGCGAGATAAAAAAAACAGAGCACACCGGCGATAGCGAACAAGCCCACCCAGAATTCGAGCGTTAAGCTACGAGCTGGTGGGGTAAAGCTTTCGGTCTCTTCTTTATTAGACGATGAACTCACCTGTTTGTTCTCTGACACGCTCTTTCTCCGTATTTACACACTTTAGTATAAGCTCAATAAAT
>QIGM01000411.1 GCA_003230795.1 bacterium | reverse complement strand
TCTTCAAATGTTAAGGCAATCGTGCAGACCTTCTTTAAATACGATTCGGCACTGCTGACTCTTTCTGTTGGTAAATTAATAGAGGCCGCAACTCATTGTAATCTTAAGGACGGTCCCGATTTCTCCTTCTGTAAGCTTGGTCTTATCGAAGCAATCGCACACTCCGCTCACGGACAAATTGCGAGAGAGCTGTATACGCAGCTCTCGTTACCAAAGGAGAAAGAACAGTCGATTGGTTTAAGAGAAATTGTTGAACAGGCGGAACGCGCCGAAGCCTTCGTTGTCCCGTACGACTGAAAGCATTAAAGCGACTGAAGAAACGTTCGCGCAACACTACCCCAACTTATTACCTCTGAGTAATTGCAATTCTCGCTAAGCCGCTCTCTGCGGCTTGGGTCATCGACTAGGGTATTAATACCAGCAGCTAAAGCTTCAATGGAGGGATTAACTACAATTCCATTTTCCTCATGCTCAATATACTCAAGAACGGCACCGCTATCATGAGCAGTTACTACCGGACATCCACTCGCCAAAGCTTCAAGCGTAACAAAGCCATAATCCTCATCGAACGGTGCGTAGTAGACAAGAAAAGAGTTGGCATACAACGCCAGGAGTTCTTCCTCGCTCACGTGCCCTAAGAACTCTACTCGATGCCACAGATGATGCTTTTCAATCTCACTTTCAAGGTATTCGGCAATCGCCGGCTCATCCGGTTTACCGACAATTTTAAGACACAGGCTGTCTCGAATCATCGGCATTGCCTTTATCATCATGTCTACCCGCTTAATGCTACAAAGGCGGCCAACTGATAGTATGTAGTTTGCAGGCGTCCCACGATAATAGCGTCCCGCTAAAGGCAGTGGCGGTTCAAGCGGCTCAGACTCGAGATTGAGATAGCGCTCCAAGCGATTAGAGACATTTTGAGATATCGTATAAACACTTCGGCACTCATTCAGGGCGACTTCATCTGCTGAAACTATCATGCGCCGAAGCGACTCGTCTTCGTGTTCGGTAGAAAAATCTCCGAAGCGAGAACCGTAAAGTTCATAAGCTTGGCGATGCTGATGGATTAACCAGGGTATTTTGTTGTCGTGGCGTACGAGGTAGGTAGGAAATTTCGTCGGCACCACCAGATCAAACTTTTGATCTGAAAAACGTGACAGGTCAAGCGCCCTCCAGGCAGCCATCTGCTCCACTAGATCACTCTTCGGAACGGCGTGAAATGGCAAACTACCGAAACTTACATCCGCACCTTCTTCGCGAAAAGCCTCGGTCAGTTTCTCTACGAGAAGCTCCGCACCGCCGCGCGTATCTGCGACCTCAACACCAAGAATTAAAATATTTGGTTTGCCCGATTCAAGAACCAAAAGATAAGACCGAACTGAAAGCCAAACTAAAAGACCTAGACATTGCCGCGTGAACGGCTATTCTTATCCGAGTGCAATACCGCTTCATGAAAGAGCCTGTCACTCCTTTCATTCATCGAAGTGATATCATTATCTACTTTACCCACGAGCTGCCAAAATATTTCGGCATCACGAGCATCCACATAGCGTGCAGTCGAATTAAGATGGCGCACTAGATTCATTTGAAAAGCCCGTTCGCGCTCAAAATAGCCTTTTAGCAAGGACTCAACCAAGAACGAACGCAGCTTCCGCTTTAGGCGGACAATAAACTTACCAACAATCGGTCGATGCGAAGTAAACTCTTCAGCTTCCGACCATTCATTCCAGTGAGCGTTCAAGTAGTTCAGCTCTTCAGAATACAAGATAGGTTGAAGGGAACCATCGGAGAGTTTCTCTTGCGGAGGAAGATACTTAGGCATCTTCTTACCACTACCTTCAATCTCCTTCTCAACCTCAGTACGAATGCGACGCATGATCGCCTCTACATCCGGCTGCTCTTCGTTCTCTATGTCAGAATTCGCGCCCACTGTTTTCTCACCTGTTTAAGAGATTTGCACTGATATTTGCTAAGGAGAGAATTAGCAAAATATACATGAGATTACCAGATTATCTGTTTTCGCTACGTGCTCTCCGTCTTAATCCCAATCCCTGCCTCGGCCTTAGTCCCTGCCTTGGTCTTGGTCATAAACAATCCGTTTAGTTCAAGACCAAAACCAAGACTGGGACTAAGGCTGGGGCTGGGGCTGGGACTGGGACTGGGACTGGAAGGATATTTTTTTGAGCCGATTTTAGGTCGAAAAAACGCCCAGGCATGGGGGGATACGTTCCCATACCTGGGCACCAGTCACGGCTCTTGGGAGACTGATATTGAGAATACAGGGGCGCGGCGTCCGCGCCCCTGCGTTACTCGTAAACTATCTAATTGTGCTTGTTACTAGCGGTGGATTCTCGGTGTTTAACCGATGAGACTTAGCGCTAGTGATGGTTGCTGGTTCGCCTGAGCAAGAACCGCTGCACCCGCCTGCTGAAGAATGTTCAGCCTGGTAAGTGTCGCAGCTTCCTCCGCCACATCCACATCTCGAATCTGGCTTTCAGCGGCCGTGAAGTTTTCACGGGCAACCGATAGGTTAGTAATCGTTACCTGCAATCGCGATTCAGCCGCACCCAATGTTCCACGACTTGTGGTGAGTGAACTAATCGCTGATTTGACCGCATCAAGCGCTGAACGTGCAGCTCCTTGGGCCTCCTGGGTTGTGCCTGATGCATTCAATGAAAAGGTTAAGTCTGACGTACCTACCGCCGCTAACCCAATCGAAGCAAGTGTTCCGTCAACTCCGGTAAACGCAATCTGCGAATTCGCAGATGAGTCAAAACCGATTTGAAGGGACACGGTCGCTCCTCCTGAAAGAAGCTGTAGGTTGTTAAAGGTAGTTGTCTGAGCAATTCTTTCAATTTCAGACGCGAGGGCGGTGAATTCCAGTCCCAGAGCCGAGCGTTGGGAAGTCCCGAGGGTTCCGTTCGCTGCCTGTTCTGCTAATTCTGCCATTCGAGTTAATACCGAACTCATCTGGTCAAGCGCACCGTCAGCAATCGCAATAAGCGAGATACCGTCGTTTGCGTTTCGAATCGCAACAGAGGCAATCCGCGAATCCGCTCGCAATGAATCAGCAATCGCCAATCCAGCAGCATCATCTCGTGCTCTTACAATTCTTAGTCCTGATGATAGTCGTTCGAAAGAGCTTCGCAAGTTACCAGTGGTACTTGTTAAGCGTCGCTGAGCATTAAGCGCAGCTAGGTTGGTGTTAATGGTAATAGCCATGACATTTCCTCCGTGAGTCTAATCGATCCCTGTTTACGTATCACCGATGTCAGTCAAGCCGTGACTATGACACCCAGTGGTGAACGCATCGATTCAGCACCATGCTAAATCGTTTTAATAGACTGCTTTTTTGGATACTGCGTGAGTTACGTCTTTTTGCCGCTGGCCCCAAGAGCCTAATCTATTTCCAGCGAACTGCCTGGCGGGCTATGCGGAGGGTACTGTCTACTGCCTGGGTTAGAACGCTGCTCCAACAGCGCCTATGAAGGGAATCGTCGGACAGGTCCGAGAGCTTGAGAACTTTTTTCACCTAAGTGAGAAAAATAAAAAAGCCCAAGCATATCCGAGAGATGGATATGCTTGGGTGGGGGGTACTACTACGATTTTCTCTAAAGAAATCGTTTCTCCAGCATCTCGGAAGCCAATCAATACCGCACGATTGGCTAGCCGGATGAAGGAAGTTACGTCTACGCTTACCCGATAAGCGCCAGAGCCAGTGCTGGCTGCTGGTTAGCCTGGGCAAGAACAGAAGCACCAGCCTGCTGTAGAATATTGAGTCGAGTTAATCGAGCAGCTTCTTCAGCCACATCAACATCTCGAATCGCAGATTCCGCAGAGGCGAAGTTCTCTCTCGCAACTTGGAGGTTATTTACTGCTACTGTTAAACGACTTTCTACCGCACCTAGCTGACCTCGTGTAGAAGTCAAGGAACCAATCGAAGCTCTCACCGCATCCAGCGCACTTAGCGCTGAACCTTGCTGTTCAGCATTGGTTCCACCCGATACCAACGACACATTTAGTGACGAAGAGCCCACTTCGGCTAAGCCAAGCGATTCGAGCGTTCCACTTACTCCAGTAAAAGATATCTGAGAGTTCGTTCCAGAGTCGAAACCGACCTGAAGCGATACAGATGCTCCACCAGAGAGAAGCTGCAAGTTGTTAAAGGTGGTGGTATTAGCGATACGCTCAATTTCTGAACCGAGAGCAACGAATTCCTGATTCAGCGCACCACGTTGCGTTGAAGAAAGAGTTCCGTTCGCTGCCTGTTCAGCTAGTTCCGCCTGACGTGTCAGAACGTTACTGAGCTCTCCTAGGGCACCATCCGCAATACTAATTAGCGAGATACCATCATTCGCATTTCGGATAGCTACTGAGGCGACTCTCTGGTCCGCACGTAGAGAATCCGCGATAGCCAAACCAGCGGCATCATCACGTGCTCTTACGATTCTAAGTCCAGATGAAAGTCGTTCGAACGACTGACGTAAATCGCTAGTCGATTGTCCCAACCGTCGCTGAGCGTTAAGCGCAGCTATGTTGGTGTTAATTGTAAGGGACATAGTTTTCCTCCTTGAAACTATTGCCGCCTAGCGCACTACTTCGACGAAAAACCTTTTACGTCGAACCCCACAACATCCAAAATCCAACTACACTAAGGGGCACTACCTACTTCTTTTTTGTAAAACACACACAACTCCTGTTGTGTAGTTGAGGTATCGTCGAGCTAATCTGGGAGCTTTAGTAGTTTTTTGACTCATGTTATGAGAAAGTTTAGCAGAGTGTACGCTGAGTAATATATAACGTGATTACAGGGGGTTATTTGAGGAGTGTTTTCCCCAAATACATGCCCAGCGTGTCGCAAATTCTCTCTTTTCTTAAGGAAACTCACGCCGTGCCGGCACTATTAGTCGAAAATTTACCTGAGTCTGCATTAATAAATTCGAAGCTAAGCGCTTCCCTTAGCTCGCGTTTGGCGCAAAGCCGAGAATACTCTGAGGAAGAGGTCGAAAGAGTCGAGACTTTAGAATCCCGCCTTTTCCCAGCTAATTTTGAGATCTCTAAGCTTGATGGAGAGCAGCTACGAGCGCTGTGCATGCTAAGTCAGTCTGAATTGAAAGACGCGGGCGAGATATGCTCCCACCGCCCCTTGCTGGGGAAGTTGATTGTCCCCGCGAAGCGATTTGTATGGAAGATACTATCAGCCCAACTCAAAGACTCCTTTAGCGCTATACAGGAGTTCCAGATGTGGGCTGTGGTAAACCAAGCCAAGCTATTAGTCCGTATATACGAGCTGGAGGAAAGCTCTCAAACCGCAGTGCAAAAAGATCATAAGCGTTCAGGTGGGTAAGAGAATTCTGCAAGAACGAGCCATTAAACGTTGTAAGTCCATGCTAGTACGAGTCGACAAATACTAATCGTA
>QIGM01000496.1 GCA_003230795.1 bacterium | reverse complement strand
GAGCGAGAGGCTTAGTTGGGGGAATCCTTCTAAATTCTCGGTATTTTCGTGGTGATGTAACGATCTGTTCGTTTTTGCTCATAATACTTCTGGGGATGAAGAAGTATGAGGAATAATGAGCAATAAATTAGATTCTGCGCATCCGTTTCGGGCTAATGTTGACTTGAAGTCCGATGTTTCTGCTCCTGACGTGGCTCCTGCGCCGCAGGTGGAATTACCTAAGTCCTCAGCGGTTTCTGCGGTTGGGGCTTCTACCCTTCTTGAAAAAGCTAATAGTGATTTTAAGAACGAGCAACGCGATACGATTAATCTTGATAAGCAGGCTGGAGTCTTTAAGAAAAAGGCTAAGCTGCTTGGGGGAGCGCTGGCGGCTACGGTCGTATTTTACGCTTCCTTGGCTGTTTACGATACGTTCAACGCCCCGCCCTCTAGTCTAGAGACCATTCAGGCGATGCAGTCTAGCTTTGATGAAGACGATTATTCAGGCACTCGGGATGTTGAAGAGGCTCGGGGATCCGTCAGTATTTTTACGCGTTTGTTTTGTAGGGGCGGGCATCGCTCGACGTTTTGCAACTAGTTAGGGAGCTTTGGCCCCCTTATCTCCTTCTAAAGTAGCGAAAATCCATATATTTTTCTTTTGTTAGTAGGGCTCTGCGCTTAGCGGCTGTTCTGAGGCTAGATCGGCCCTCGCGAAGTGCCTTTGCTAGCTAGTTTTTTCCAGGTATAAGCTCCAAGTTACGAGTTGGGATGGACCGAGGCTTGGACCGAATTTTATTACGGTTTGACCCCAATATTACAACAAATTGTATTTTATTTAAAAAGACCAGGAGCAATCTACTGTGAGTACAGAAAGCGCTGAAATAGCAGCAGGCAGCCTAGGAACCGTAGGCGAAAATGGGAAGGTAGCCGTGAAAGAAGATTACAAAGTTAAAGATATCACCCTTGCTGCGCGAGGAAGAAAAGAGATCGAAATCGCAGAGAAGGAGATGCCAGGACTAATGGCTCTTCGTGCGGAGTTTGGCGCAAGTAAGCCACTCAAGGGAGCTCGCATTACTGGTTGTCTCCATATGACAGTCGAGACTGCGGTCCTCATTGAAACTCTTTTAGAGCTAGGCGCTGAAGTGCGTTGGTCTAGTTGCAATATTTTCTCTACTCACGATGCAGCAGCAGCGGCAATGGCTGTGGCCGGAGTGCCAGTGTTTGCTTGGAGAGGCGAGACGGAGGAAGAGTACTGGTGGTGTGTAGAGCAGACCGTTAGTGGCTTTGAAGGTGGTAAGTCTCTTAATATGATCCTTGATGACGGCGGTGATCTTACCGTAATGGTCCACGACAAGTATCCACAGCTTCTTGAGGATATTCGCGGAATCTCTGAAGAGACCACGACTGGTGTTATTCGCCTGTATCAGATGTTTGAAGAAGGACGACTCAAGTGCCCAGCTTTTAACGTCAACGATTCAGTAACGAAGTCCAAGTTCGACAATCTTTATGGTTGCCGTGAGTCACTTGCTGACGGACTTAAGCGTGCGAATGTTATGGTTGCCGGAAAAGTTGTTGTTGTCGCCGGCTACGGAGATGTTGGTAAGGGATGTGCCCAATCAATGGCCGGACTCGGCGCACGAGTGCTCATCACCGAAGTTGACCCTATTATTGCGCTTCAAGCAGCTATGGAAGGATTTCAAGTCCTCACCATGGAAGAAGCAGCGCCATTAGGTGATATTTTCGTCACAGCCACAGGTTGCTGCGATATCGTCACTAAAAAACACATGATGTTGATGAAGGATCAAGCGATTCTTTGTAACATCGGTCACTTTGACTCAGAGATTGAAGTTTCTTGGCTTGAGGATACTCCATCAATTACTCGAGACGAGGTGAAGCCACAGGTTGATCGCTACACTTTACCTAACGGTAATATCATCATCCTTCTTGCTTCAGGACGTTTGGTGAATCTCGGCTGTGGAACCGGTCACCCAAGCTTCGTAATGTCATGTTCCTTTACGAACCAAGTGCTGGCGCAGATTGCTCTTTGGCAAGACCAAGATAAGTATCCTATCGGCGTTCACGTTTTGCCTAAGGAGCTTGATGAGAAAGTAGCTCGTTTGCATATCGGAAAGCTTGGTGTTCAACTTACTGAGCTGACAGACAAGCAGGCGGACTATCTCGGTATTCCGAAGCAAGGGCCATTCAAGCCTGAGCATTATCGCTACTAGTTATTGGCTTTTGGGTTATTAGCTTTTGGCGGCAGGTTCATGGGGTTTAGGTCGATTGAACTTGGGCCCTTTGAAACCTGCAAGTAAACTTCTCTCACTGGTAAACTTTTTGTGGGCGCTCTCACTGGAGTTTCTCCTCTTGAAGGGGGTTTCTCTCCTTGAGGGCGGTTTTTATTTGAACTCAAAACGAAGTAAACGCGAAGAGACGATCAATGGAAAACGGCGTAAAAACTCTTGAGAGTGTTCAGGAATACTACGGAAAGGTCCTGAACAATAAATCTGACTTGCAAACCAATGCTTGTTGCACAGCAGATGCTTGTAGCTCTGAGATAAAAGACGTTCTTTCATCAATCGATGATGAGATCCTCTCGAAATTCTATGGTTGTGGTTCTCCAATTCCACCTCTTCTCGAAGGCTGCACAGTGCTCGATCTCGGTTGTGGCACCGGTCGTGATGCCTATGTGCTTTCAAAGCTTGTAGGGGAGAGTGGGCGCGTAATCGGCATTGATATGACAGAAGAGCAGCTTGAAGTCGCTCGTCGGCATGTTGATTCTCAAGCTAAGAAGTTTGGCTACGCAAAGCCAAACACGGAGTTTCTCCACGGCTATATTGAGGATCTCAAGGCTGCTGGAATCGAGGATAACTCAATTGATCTCGTTGTTTCTAACTGCGTGATAAATCTCTCTCCAGCGAAGGATAAGGTGTTCGCTGAAGTTTTTCGCGTGCTGAAACCAGGCGGGGAGCTCTACTTCTCAGATGTGTTTGCGGATCGTCGTATCCCTGCTGAACTAAGAGAAGACGAAGTTCTCTACGGAGAATGTCTTTCTGGCGCTCTCTATGGAGAAGATTTTCGCCGCATGCTGCAACCACTAGGTTGTGCGGATGTTCGAGTTGTAGAAAGTGCTCCGATTACGATTGATAATCCGACCCTCGAAGAAAAGGTCGGTATGATTCAGTTCGACTCCCAAACTATCCGAGTGTTTAAGCTTGGCTCACTTGAGGATCGTTGCGAGGACTTTGGACAGGTAGCGACGTATAAGGGCACCATTCCGGGAAGTCCTCATAGCTTCATGCTTGATGACCACCATCTCCTAGAGACGGGTAGGCCAATGCTTGTCTGCGGTAACACGGCCGCTATGCTTCAGGAAACACGCTATGGTGCACATTTCGAAATCGTCGGAGACCGAAGCACTCACTATGGAATCTTTGATTGCGGTGTGGAATCTCCGCTCGTGACAACGATTGCGACGAACTGCTGCTAGCTCGCTTGCTGCTTATCGGAGTTTGAAGAGTAGGCTATTGTCTCGGGCGAAATGGTTCCGCCTGAGATAATAAAGGTCATCGCCTCCTCGACAGACATATCCATTGGCACTAGCTGGTCAGCTGGAACAATCTCAAGATATCCCGACGTCGGGTTAGGTGTAGTGGGGACGTAGACCGCTGCTAACTCCTGACCGCTGTCTTTATCCTTTAGGCTTGCCGTGACAAAGCCGAGCGCCTTCATCCCACTATGCGGGAAGCTAATCATTACCACACGCTGTAGCTTTTCGGGATCGCTCTGTAGCGATTGGATCAGTTTCTTGGTCGAGCCATACACAGTTTGTACGAACGGAATCTTGGCGATGATTTTTTCGATGATCCGAATTAGCTGTTTCCCCAGAACAAAAGTTGCGGTGAGGCCCAAAAGGTAGAGTGCAAGGAGCGATAGCAAGACTGCAAAAAGGTCTGTTACCCAGGGTAGCTGCAACCAACGAGAAAGCGCGGGGGCAGAGTCGCGTAACCAGTGGGAAGCGGTGCGCACGCTGGGTCCGCCGATCTCTGATAAGGTAACGAACATTATTTCAAGCACAAGCCAAGTGATCCAAAGAGGGATCATCGTAAGAATGCCCGTGATGATCATTCGGCGAAAGTGTGAACCCTGTTTCTTGGGTTGAGGCTCTGGAGTTTCCATCCCAAGATAGTAGCCCGTTCTGCCAGAGGGAAAAAGCGAATGTTTTACGAAATGGGCACTCGCCTATTTAGGCGACAGTTGGCTTGGAACCATCAAGTGAGGTGAGAGCAGCGCTGTGCTCAGTGGAGTAGTCGATTAACTCAAAATTAGCTGTTTGTAGCGAAAGTCTCAGATTCTCTGATTGTTCTAGTAAAAACTTAGCAGTTCGCTCATCTCGGGTCACTACGCGGGCTAAAATCTCCGTGCCTCTGTGAGCAATATCTACTTCGAGTGGTCCGAGGTTTGGTAGCGGCAAGCGAATTTGGATGCGCTGGTAGGCATCTTGTCCGGCGCCAGATTTTTTTCCTCCCTTTTTGTCTCTATGTGCGTTCGGGTCAATGCTGATCTCGCTATGGTGGAGCAGGCCCGGGAGGATAAAAGGGAAGAGAATTAACGCAGGCTCACCAAGGGCGGCCATCACCGGATTAAGGGCAGCAAGCGTATCGTGAGTTTGAGCGAGGCTTTCCAGTCGATTTACTAAGGTCCGCAAATCGGAGACGACCTTGAGGTCGACTCGTTTGGAAGCTTCTCCGTCCATGCTTGTGCCAAGGTAATTTTGCACTCGGTTTAAGGCGGACTCTATGTGTTTTTCAAGTGCTGCAGGATCCTGCTTACCGAGTTTAAGGTCTGTCAGCGCGAGTTTGAGAGCGTCGCTCGCTTTCGTTGAGCTTCCGCCTTTCTGCAGTTTAAGCTCTTCATTTATCGCATGAAGCAGAACATCTACTAGTCTAGATGTGATTTCACGACTTGAGCCTGTCTGTATGCTCTCAAGAAGGGACGTTAGCTGCCCTTGTAGCAATACAAGAAAGCGATCTGTAGTCGGTAGCTGATACGGCGTATCTTTAAGTAGGAGCTTAATCGCATCAGCCGCTTGGCGTAGAATATCTGCCGCGGAACCTGTGGCCGAGAGCTGAATCTTACCACTGACATGTTCGGCGTTTCCTAAGGCATCACCTTTGCCTATTGTTTGAGAAATAGTTTCGACGAGTTGTTGTAGTTCGCCAGATTTTAGAGGTTCTTCGATAGGAACTGGGGTGGCCGCGGCCGTTAAGCTGCGCGAAAGGGGATTGTTTCGAGACTCTGCGACTGCGTCGTTTGCTTGAGGTTGAGTTCTTTCAAGAATGCTTTGAACTTGCTTGGTGAGCTCTTCAAGAGGTGATTTTAAAGAAGCGGCACCATCTGCAGAGGAAGAAACGCTTTGTGTAACGGCAGCCTGCCCTTTTCCTAGCGTGCTGCTTCCGTCAGTTTTAATATGTTCGAGTATCTTAAATACGACTTGCTCACCGGTGGCCTCCAATCGAGCAAGAAGTCTGTCCCCAGCGCTCACGTTGCTTGGTAAGGCCGTTTTAATGAGTTGGCCCTGATAATATAGCGTTCCTAGCTCCCCGGTAGGATTCGACCTGACATTGAAGCGCAGCAGGTCACCGATGTTTAGCGGGGCTGTGGTTTGAGGCAGGATTTGAGTGGACGGGATGCGGACAGTGTTGGGCGTAGGAGCTTGAGACCCCTGGCTTGGGGTGCTAGAGCCTTGGCTTGCCTGGGTCTGAGCCACAGGGGGCAAAGCTTGTCCTTTTCCGAGTCCGTCTGTCATGCAATTATTCCCAAAGTAGTAGCTGATAGTCTACTCTCATATAGTCGTCTAAGTAACCACTCTTCTTGAGGAAACACTTTAGAGGAATTATTAGAGCGGCTGATAACAGTTGAATTTGAATGCAGCGTTTGTTTTCTGGCGTGAAAACAGCGTCATTAGGAGCACCATAAACGGTGCAATTAGGAGCACCATAAACAGTGTAATTAGGAGCACCATGGGAACCTTAAAAAAGTTAGTCGTCTTTCTTGGTTGGGCTTTTGCCGGATTGCTTGGCTTGTTTGTCGTAATGATCTTACTTCTCATCCTAGCGATCTCGAAAGCGGGTGTGGGCGATGGCATTGACATGGCTTCTCTTAGTGTGAAGTCTGATCATGCGGTTGGTGTGGTCGAGTTAAGTGGCGAGATAGTTTCTTCTAAAGGGTTTAATGAGTCGCTGAAAAAAGCCATTGGCAATGACGACCTCAAGGCTATTGTTGTGCGAATTGATTCTCCAGGCGGAAGTGTCGGCGCCTCAGAAGAAATATACCGTGCGATTAAGCTTGCTGGAGAGAAGAAGCCGGTAGTCTGCTCGCTTGCTAATGTTGCGGCCTCTGGTGGCCTATACGCCGCAGTTGGATGCAATAAAATCGTTGCGAATAACGGCACATTGACCGGTTCTATCGGGGTTATCATGATGATGCCAAATTTCACCAAGCTAATTGGTGATACTGGTTTTTCAATGAATGTCGTCAAAAGCGGACGTTTTAAAGACAGTGGTTCTCCGTTTCGAAGTTTTGCCGAAGATGACCGTAGCTTGATTCAGTCTATAGTCGATCGCACCTTTGAGCAGTTTGTGAAAGTGATTGCAGAATCTCGAGAGCTTGATGTTGAAGCGGTAAAGAAATTCGCAGATGGTAGAATCATTCTGGGTGACCAAGCGCTTGAGCTTGGACTGATAGATGAGCTCGGCGGATTAGCTCGTGCGGCAAAGCTTGCGCTTGAACTCACCGGTGACATGGCTGAGCCTGAGATTGTTATGCCTAAGAAGCCGAGTGGACTCATGGCGGTGCTTGATGACCTCCAGAAGGCGAAGCTCTGGCATTGGATTGGCAGCTATGGTCAGGCGAGGCTGCTCTATCAGGCCTATCTTTAGGGGCCTATCTTTAGGGGCCTACCTCTAAGGGGTCTAGAGG
>QIGM01000196.1 GCA_003230795.1 bacterium | reverse complement strand
GGAGAGTGGTGAAGTGCTTCGCGAGTTTCCTGAAGAAGCGGTGAGAGATCTCGTTACTCGAGAAGATATCAGCGCGACGCCGGGAGTTATCTTCGACGAAGCGGCATAAATGACCTAGTAGGGAAGCGGCATAGAGGGAGGAAGAACCTTCCTCTATGCATGCTAATACCCTGTAATTAATCGAAATCACCTCAAATCCCTCCTCTCGCTCAATACTGGAGAGAGTTTTGCATTCTAAAGCCCTGTGGTTGATGCGATCTCGCTCTGAGGCGCGCCGGCGTATTGCCGTGGCCGAGCGAATGCTACTCGATGAGGAGGAAATACTATGCCAGTAGTTCAGTTTTCTGGGCTAGCTTCGGGAATTGATGGTCAGGCTATTGCTGACGCCTTAATTGAGGCGCAGCGTTTGGCGAGCGTTCCCTTGCAGAACAAAGTAACTGCAAACGAGGAGGAGACCAGCGCTCTTGAGGAGTTTAATACTCGTCTGCTGACACTCAACTCTCAAGTGTCTGACTTCCTAACGCTCTCAGGTGGTGCGGTAGAAAAAAATGCCCGTTCTTCGAATGAGGATTCGGTAGGTGCTGTGGCTAGTTCCGATGCTGCCTCAGCCTCAACAACGATAAGTGTACTCAACCTCGCACGCTCAGCAACAGTATCTTTTGATGACCGCTTTGCTTCCGTAGATGAAGCAATCGCTCCTGGACTAAGCGGAACTGGAGCGATGTCTATAACTGTTGGCACCGGTGACAATGAAACGACTGTCGATGTAGACATCGACAATACAACCACACTTGCAACGCTCGCCGCTGCGATTACTGATGCCCTACCGGAACAGCTACAAGCAAGTTTCGTAAATGCTGGAACCGAGACAACGCCGGATTACGCACTTCTTATTCAGGGGACAGAGTCCGGTATTGAGCAAGGCACAATGTCGGTAGCGCTCTCAGCAAACGTCATTTCTGAGGGCCTATTCCAGGCGCAAAACGTTATCCAAGCAGAAAATGCTATCGTTGATGTAAGCGGTATTGGGCAGGTAGTTCGTTCAAAAAACCAGATTAATGATCTCATTCCAGGGATAAGCCTTGACCTAAAAATAGCCAATACTGGACCGACAACGATTTCTGTTGCAAGCGATGCCTCCAAGACAGCAGAAAAAGTGGCCAATATGGTAGAGGCTTTCAATTCCCTTGTGACCTACTCGAACGAGAACGACCGTGTTGAACGTGTTGAATCATCTAATCGAGTGACCAATGTCTTTGGCGATCTTGCGCGAACGAGAATAGACGATCAGGCTATCAATTCCCTGCGTCGTGCGCTTTCGTCCACTGTTTCAACTGTTGAAAACTCAAGTGTTCGAACGATGTCTGACCTCGGTATTACAACCGAGCGAGACGGGACCTTAAAGTTCGATGAGAATACTTTTCTTGAAGCGGTAGGAAAAAACGTTGCTGCTGTTGAAGGCCTGCTACAAAGCTATGCCGATAGGATTGGAACAACTGATGGCACAATTGATCAGTATACTCGTTTTGGCGGTTTCGTTGATACGGCGAAAAAAGCCAACACCCAAGAGAATGCCACAATCAATAGTCGCCTGCGGCGACTCGAAGATAACCTTGAAAGACAACGAGAGTCATTAAACTTGCTCTACTCAAGGCTGGAGTCGAGAGTCAGTGATCTGAACTCTCAGGGCGATGCGCTGAACAATCTCCTCGCGCCTCCTTCGCGGTCCTAAGAGGTCTTTTCAGGAGAGAGTCACTCGGGTAGCCCCGTAACCACCTAATAATACACAGCTTAATTTCCTAGTTTCCCCATGCGTTTTAACGCTAAAGATTTCCCTGACTCTAGCCGATTTTATCTCTAGCGGCTGAAGCTAAGCAGTTTGCTGACACACTGTTACCACCAGTGTGTGGGGATATTAGCACTACAACGACTCATGGAGACCCGAGCGCCCTTGGATACGGGCACGGAAGAAGTTCGGGAAAAACAAAGGAATGGCTTTAGCGACTTTATTCTCGCAGATATTCGAATCAGTTTTTCATACGTAAGCATTAGCGGCGCTCTGTTTGCGCGTGCGTTTCGATTGCGTTTCGAGACTCGGATTAGAATAACGAGAAGGCTAAAGCCACGGGATACAACAAGGACGACTGCCCAGGGAGGGCGAGACAATGCCTTTAGCACAGTTTTCCGGACTAGCGTCCGGTATTGACTCTGCGTCTCTTATCGACGCTGTGATTGAAGCGAAGCAGATTAGAAATGATCTTCGGCGCCAAGATATCGAATTTCTCGAATCAGAGAACGATTCACTAGAAGAATTCAATACGCAATTATTGGCGCTTGATGATCTCATCGAGGGTTTTCGTACTTCTAATAACGGAGGAATCGCAAAGAGCGGAACGAGCACAGATCCTGCCGTAGCTACGGCATCTGTAGGCTCCAACGCTTTTAACGCGACCTATTCGCTCGATGTGACTTCTGTTGCAGACACCGCGACTGGATCGTTTAACAACTCATACGCAAGTGCGGATACTGTTGTATCAGCAGGAAGCGGAGATGTGACCGTCACCGTCGGGACTGGTGCAGATCAGGTGGTGCTTACCGCTACTGTGACGGGTGGCTCAACTACTCTAGAGGAGTTAGCAACCGCATTAAATGCTGATACAGACGCTGAAGGTCGAGCTGTGGCGAGTGTGGTCAATATCGGCACAACCGCTACTCCCGATTATAGATTGCTCGTGACGACGCTCGAATCTGGGGAAGCGAAGGGGACCTTAGCAATTTCAGCTGATCCAGCTCTTACGGAACTGCAAACAACCACGATCGATCAGGCAACAAATGCGGTGTTCACGCTTTCTGGTATCACAGGATCAATTACCCGAGACTCCAATAACATCGACGATGTTATCTCTGGAGTAACTTTCAATGTGCTCGATACCGGCTCAACTAATGTTTCAATTGGAAACGACGCAAGTAAAACTGCTGATGAGCTCAGTCAAATTGTTGAGGCATTTAATGAGATCGTGAGCTTCATCGCTGAGAACAACACCGTCGATAGAGTAGAGGATAGTAGAGACTCGACTAATATCTTCGCTTCATTGGCCAAGACTAGAGTTGATGATGATTTTCTTTCCTCTTTCCGAGGAGCCTTGCTTTCAGCTTCCTCAAGTGGTTCGGAAGTAGGTAGTTTCTCCGCGCTTGGTCTTTCGACAAACCGGGATGGAACAATCGAATTTGATGAAGACGAGTTTATTGAAGCGGTTGCCGCAGATTCTGACGGCGCAGCCGGTGTTCTTCGGGACTTTGGTGACTCTGTGTCAGGGATAAGCGGAACTCTATTTCAATACACGAAGTTGAGTGGCTTTATCGATGTGGCCCAAGAGTCAAACAACAATCAAATTGAGAATCTGAACAACTCCATAGCCCAGCTTGATAGGCAAACAGACGCCCAGCGAAGTTCGTTGGAAAAGCAGTTTACCAATCTTGAATCAGTGACTGGAGCCCTTCAGGCCCAACAATCGGCTCTAAGCGGCATACTGGCCAGCTTATAGATAATTAGTAATTACAGGTAGTTAGAGGAGTAGGTGCGGGCTTCCAAGGAATCGGAAATTAAGCCTAGAAAATAGCTAAAGGAATAGTGCCCTAACTAACGATACTTACTTAGTAGGGTGTATAGAAGTGCACTTCGGAAGAGGAAGAGGGATATGTACAGTAAGCAGGCCCACAAACAGTATACCAGTGTTCATGTATCAACCGTTGACCGTGGTCGACTGTTATTAATGCTATATGATGGATGCATCAAGTTTCTCAAGCACGCCAAAGTCGGGCTCGAGGATAATGACATTCCAAAGTTCGCTCGCTTTCTGAGCAAGTCTCAAGCAATTATCTCTGAGCTGATGCTCACTCTCGATTTCGAGAAGGGTGGAGATGTCGCCAAAGACCTAGACCGGCTCTACGACTTCATGCTCTTTTATCTAACAGAAGCGAATCTCGAGAAGAGTGTTCCTAAGATAGAAAAAGTAATAGACCTGGTGCAAGTCATCGCGGACGCTTACCGAGATGTAATCGAAGGCGAGTCTAAGGCTGCGCAAGCTGCGGCAGATACGCAAATCGATAAAGACAAAGAAGCCGATGGCACGGTTACGCCTGGCGGAGGTCTTAGCGTATCCTTTTAGAGATTCTTCTCTAATTATCTACGACTGAACATTCTTAACAGGCCGTTATTCGGCCTTTTTCTATTGTGCGTCTCTTTAACTTCTTCTGCTTCACTCCTTGCTAAACTTTCGCGGTCTTTGTCGAAGTTCTTGCCTTTCATATTTCGCTTTAGAATTGCTCCCGAATCGCTAGATGTTTGCCAACACGCTCGCCAGTATCTTTTCCATGATCGAAAAGTACCTTTCCACCCACGATAACGTAGTCCCATCCAGTTGATTTGAGATACGGATCAGTATAGGTCGCCGGACTTTTCGGGTTCTTTAATTCGAATACAAGCAGATCTGCATCGGCACCTTCCTGTATCCGACCTTTCTTTTTAAAAGCCGGAGCAAAGGGCTCAAGTCGGCGTGCTGGGTAGTGCGGTAGTCAACGGTACTACGGTGGAAGTAAAACTTCCGGGACTGTAAGGGCTCCGGGCCCAACATGGAAACTAGAACTGAACACCCGATGCTACTGAAATGTCTGGAACGATGCTTGCTTTGCCTAGCTGTCTTTGGCTTTCCTTCGCATAATTTTTGCTGTACACAAGGGGAACTACAAACTTATTCCAACTCGTGGCTTAAATGATCAAATCATTGCTAGGGATTGCCATCCTCACTTTTATTTTTCTCCCATTATTTGCCTGTAGCGAAACAGAGCTAAAAGGCGTCAGTATCACGAAGTTTCCTCAAGCGGATAAAGATCTATTTGTTGGCGAAAATGTTTTTAATAAGCAGATACTTGATAAAATAGAAGAGTTTGAGGCTGAGCCACGCTCCGAACAGGCGCACTGCAATTTGATCGACAATTTTCTAGTGGCTCAGAAGTTCGAGTTAGCTCAACGCGTGCTAAGCAGCTTAAGGGCTCTTAACCCGGAGAGCAAACGAGCGGCTGTATACACTGAGCATATCAAAGAGCTCGAGGCTCTTAACGGGGAAAAAATTAGTCGAGAAATGAGAAAACGCCATTGGGACGAAATCTCTATCGCACTAGAACAAGATGTTATGAACCAGTACAGTAGCACAACCCAAGAGTTGCTGAAAACGGCGAATAAACTCGACGATGTAACAGCCTTCATAAAGAAGGCCGAGGAACATGGTAAAATGCGCGAAGCGGAGCTGCAGAAACGCTATCCAAATATATGCCAATTTGCTGAAAACAATCTCGAAACTTTTGAGCTTCAGAGTGAAATTCGCAAGATAGAGAGAAATAAGGGAACGAAGGGGCTGGCTGTTGCACTACCTGAGCTGCTGAAAGAGAAGCCGGGTTC
>QIGM01000376.1 GCA_003230795.1 bacterium | reverse complement strand
ACAAGAGTTCTGGCGTCGATGGCACATGACCCTCGGTCGCTGGCTGAAAGACTACGTATATATTCCGCTTGGGGGCAGCAAGGGAGGACAGGCTGCAATACTGCGAAATCTGTTTATTACCTTTCTGATTGGCGGCATATGGCACGGAGCTGGATGGAATTTCCTTATTTGGGGATTGCTTCATGGAGCCGCAATTATCACCCATCGACTCTGTGTGTTTCTAAATATACGTCTCCCCAAAGCCATCTCCTGGCTCAGCACCCTGCTTCTTGTCGTTATATCTTGGGGTTTCTTCCGCGCGACAAGCTACGCTGACGCGAGCAGAATGCTTGCAAGTATGTTCCCAGCATCATTGGCAACACCGAGTACTTGGTCTTCTGAGATTTTTCTATTCGTAGAGGTCCTGCGAAATTCGCCGAAACAGCTCGTGCCACATCTTAGCGCAAACCCCTTGGTATACAGTGGATTCGTATTGGCGTGCTTTTTAGTTGCGGTTTGCGCTCCCAACTCGAATCAAATCGTAGAGAAAATAAACTACCGCAGAATAAGAAGTGCGTTTTTGCTGCAATCGTGTTCGCACTAAGTTTGCTTATGCTCCAGAGGCAGAGCGAGTTCTTATACTTTCAATTTTAAATGCCTATGAAAAACGAATTGAGATGGGTCCTCGTATTTTTCAGTAGCAGCGTTTTCTTGCTCCTCGTCATTATGGGGGTGAATTACCTTGTCGATCCTGGCTATCAGTACCACCACAACGACGCTCTAAGAAAAGCTGAGGATCAACTTGCAACAGATTTCCAGAACGCCGAGGTGGGTATCGTCTTTAATGGGAACGAACAGGTCCTTGCCCATTCGCTCGCAAAAGTTAATTCGGCGCACGACTGTATCGTTCTTGGTTCCAGCCGTGCGCTTCAAATTGGCACGCTGCGCGGAAATGAAATGCGAAAGCACTGCACAGAGGCACTGAATCTATCCGTGTTCGGTGCCTCCTTGGAAGATTTCCTGATTTTATCAAATCAGATCTTAAAAAGAGAAACCCTCCCAACTACGATTTTCTGGGAAGTCAGTCCATGGCTCCTGAAGTGGAACATGGATAAGCGCTATCTAATCTACGGGCAAGAGCTTAACGACTCACTCGCAGAGAATCCTTTTCCATCTCGATCCGTTCCTTTCACAAGCAATGCACTACTGACTCATTTACGAAATCTTACAAACTTCGAATACACAGTTCTATCGATGAAAAGGCTGCTAAAGCATCCTCTAGAAGCTTTGCAACCTAATATTTCTGAACAGTTTTACGCGGTCGAGCCCTTTAATTTCAACGAGGGCCTCACGTCTAAAGTTCGCCTGAAAGATGGAAGCCTTGTCTATGACGCTACTCACCTCAAGGAAAAAAGGACTGGTGAAGATTACGTTGAATCTGGAGACTACAAACTAGTCGGAACTATATTCGACGAGGAACTCCTCTCCGAATTAGAGTCCTACCTACGGGCACTCACACAGAAAACGCAATTGGTGCTGGTGCTTGCACCGTATCACGGGAACGTTTTCAGAGCTGAAAATTCGCGCAACACAATCTATTTAGAAACCGTTGAAAGAGAAATTAAAGCGCTCGCGGAACGTATCGGCGTATCGGTTCTTGGAAGTTATAACCCCGTCAAGATCCCGTGCACGAAAGATGAATTCTACGACTTCATGCATCCGACCGCAGAATGTATTGACCGAGTATTCGCAGGCACGGCACGCCAGGAGCTACTTTAGTGAGAGGCCACAATGTTTGATCAACTAGAGGCGCTTCACACTCTTGCCGAAGTCGGAACAATGTCTAGAGCTGCCTCTCGACTCAAGATTAGCCAGTCAGCAGTAAGCCGTCGAATCGCAACGCTTGAGGGACATCTCGGAAAATCTTTGATCGAACCGCAAGGGAGACGAGTCCAGCTAACTCCATACGGGATTCACGTCTTGGAGCATACCAGGCCTCTCGTTGCCGAACTGAAAGAAGTTCTTAGTGGAGAAATAGCAAGCAACACGGGCACACTTACACTCGCAATGAGTGGCGGGCTTCTTATTAGTTGGGGCGCAAAAACACTAGCAAAGATAAAGAAAGACAACCCAGGCATAGAACTTCGACTGACCACACATCATTCCTTCGAAGCAATTGACAGAGTTCGCTCTGGCGAAACGATGCTCGCGCTTTGCTTTGGGCAAAGCGAGTCAGCAGCAGACCTTGAGGCATTACCTGTCCTTCAGGAAAAAATGGTAATTGTCCCATCTCAACTGAAAAAACTACGATTCCCGAAGTCAGGAGAGTTAAAGCTACTTGCCACTAAGACTAACTCCGAAAGTTGGCCAAGTATCAAAAGGCAAATTAAACGCCATCAAGTCAAATGGGGGGTGAAGCTCTTAGTCGAGCAAACGGATCAAACCTTCCCTGTAATTACGCAACTGGCGCGGCACGGATTCGGTCACGGAATGGTAAGTCTATCTATCGCGAAAGCACTCGGAGTCTTAGAGAAAGAAGTAACTCCCTTTCCTTCGCCTGGAATTTCCGTCCCCGTCAGCCTTGTCGGTCGACGTAGCACCCTTGCTCGACCTATTGCTCAAAGCTTCTACATGTCACTTTTGAAACATATTCCGAAGAAAGGCTAATCGTGTAAAAACGGATCTATGGTGGTCCGAACCTGCTAGAAAATCACAGAACTACTCGCCCGCGACAATACGATCCGCAACTCGAGCAATGACATTTTTCAAACTAGGCATGATATCGACCGCGACTTCCTTAATCTCGCCGTGTTCATTGTCAGACATACCAGATTCGTTGGTCACGCTAACAACGCCCGCGAAGTCGAAACCTAGAGCGCTTGCAATCAAAGCCTCTGGAACGGTAGACATACCTACAAAATCAGCATGACCACTGAGCATACGAGCAACTGCGCCACTCTCATAGTTCGGACCTGTGACAGCGGCGTAGACTCCCTCCCGAAGGCAAACTCCTTCGTTTTCTATCGCCGCCGCAACCTGCATTCCTAGCGATCCATTGTATTTATCGGCGGTCGCAATAAAGCGATCTCGATTGTGCGGAGGAGGACCAACTAAGGGGTTCGGAAAAAACAAGTCAATATGATCAACGATGCGCGCTATCCCACGGTAGCCTATAAACTCCTGTGATAGAGAACCGGCGGCAGCCGTAATCAAGAGGCGATTACAGCCAAGCCAATTGGCAAAGGCAGGTGGAAATGCAATCGGGGCGAAGCCTTGGCCTTCATAGTAATGCCGTCGTCCCTGAAAAAATAGTACCGTCGCTTGCTTGCCGCTGTCTCCCGTATGAGTGCCGAGAAAAATTCGCGAGTCGTGACCTTTGACTGTGGATTCACCAAGTAAATCGACCGATGCGTAGCCCACCGAACGGACTTCATCGAAATCTTCTGCCAAGCCGCTCAAGCCTGAACCGCAAATCACTGCTAAATCGGGCTTCTTCCATGCGCCATCATTACCCAGTGCTGCGCAAGCTGCTTCAACAGCAGCCCAATCAATCACTGTATCGGCCATGCCAACTCCTCAAGACAAAATGCACAAAACACCAAAGAGAAACTTATTCATTTTCGAAGCGTTTAGCGTGGCGACGTTTTGCTGCCTTCGTATACGCACTGATATCATCGTATGAGCGCACACCAGAACGTTCGTCGAGATCTTTGTCTTCAGCAGATTTTTGCTTATGAAGGATAGCGTCTAGTCCCAGCTTCAGACCTGCGATACCAAGCAATATCAGAACAATAAACAGAATGAATGAAGACACATCTTCACTACCCAAGAATGATAGCAACTGCGTTCCGATAAGAAGCAGCACGAACAACATGATTCCAATTCTAAACATAGGCGTACCCATCCCCGTAGTCGGTTAAAAGCATACTCCCTTATCCCTGAATAGTCATCAGTCGTGATAAGGGGCCAGGGATGACTCCGAAATTTAAAGCGCGGGTAGTGGTAACCATGATAATAGCCCCTCTGTCTCAAGATTGAGACAGAGGGGTGCCTTTGAGTTGATCTCAACTCTGTTTCCGTTCCTCAATCCTTTGGTGAAGCTTGCGTAGTGCATGAAGAACATCTGCACGGTTATCTGCAAGCTCCTCAGGCATAATCACACTGATGAAATCATCGAATGCGACCTGTCCACCCATGGTGGCAACAAGCCCCGACCTCCAAAGCGGAACCATACCTCGCTTAATCGCCATCTGTCGGATCTGATCACTGTCGAGGTCCAACTTCTGACGACGGATGAGCTCTCTGTCTTCACGTCTGAGAACCCAAAGCTCCGCAATCGGCTTACGTCCGACGATACCGCTTCCTCGACAATCCGGACATTCCGGATTCGCCTTGGCTGGCCGTTGATAAACCCAAACGTCGAAATCGATTTGGGCAGTCTTGTCCAGGCCGAGGATATTGTTAAAGTCATCGCGAACATTCGCTTTCTTCGCGCATTTTTTGCAGCACTTCGGAATAAGTCGCTGCGCCATAACTGCTCGAAGAGCCTCAGCCATATTCGCCGCCGAAACCTCGGGGTAATCGAGTAATCTAGTGACCGCACCTACTGCATCGTTCGTGTGCAATGTACTAAGCACTAAATGCCCAGTCACCGCAGCCCGAATTGCAGTCTCCGCAGTCTCTCCATCTCGAATTTCACCGATAAGCATCACATCAGGGTCTTGTCGAAGTCCACTTCGGAGCATTCGAGCAAAGGTTCCACCGTGCTTATCGTTGATCTTCGTCTGCGTCATGCCGTCGAAGATAACTTCAGCCGGATCTTCAATAGTGAAGAACTTCAAGGTATCGCTCATCATCTCCTGAAGCACCGCGTAGAGACTACTTGTCTTACCGGAGCCAGTTGGTCCCGTAACAAGAATAATCCCGCGATGCGCCCGAATGAGATTCCTAATCTCAGAGGTGATATGCGCGCCAAGACCAAGTTCCTTCAAAGTCGCTGCCTTTGCATCCTGAGAGTGGAGCCGTAGCACCACGTCTCTCGGACCGCCTTCTCTCGCTGTCGGCACCATCGAGATGCGCATGTTGCATCCCGTAAGCGCAGGATACTTCTTCGCTTGCTCGTCGGTGATACGAATCGAGAGATCCTCAGGAACATGCGGACTCACAAGCCCTGCACTGGCGTCACTACGAAGCACACCTACAAATGACGAAGCGTCTTCTCGAGAAAGTTCCGCATCATAGACCCACAGAATTCCTTTCTCGCGAAAACGAACTCGGTACATCTTACCGTAAGGCTCGATGTGAATATCACTCACACCCCTCGCAGATGCCTCTGCAAGCACTCGGTAGAAATGATCGCGAGCCTCTTCACTCACATTCGCCTCTTGCAACATCAACGCTCGGTGCTTTTCGTCAGTGACGAAGATAGCGAGCGTCTCGTATTCTTCCGGCGCGAGAACAATGCAATGCAAATGCTCACGTAGAAGAT
>QIGM01000582.1 GCA_003230795.1 bacterium | reverse complement strand
AGACCTCTATCTCCTCATCCTCGCCCAATGAGACTCGCGAGAGTTCTCCTTTTTTGATTGGGATTTTGCGTCCGTCAGGCATTTCCACCTCGGCGAGCACACTCCCCTGCGATGCAGGACCAACTGGAGCGATCACCGTTCCGAGTTGTACCAAACAGTCTCTGATAAAGATCTCAGCAGCAGCCTCCGGATGAACACTGGAGAATACCCCTAGGTGAGGCATCATGAAGATTGAATCTACGGTAAGCCGCGTCACACCTTCTGGTTCGTAGGCATCGAGCAGCATAAATGCGCAGCTCTTTCTATCGGGGGCATGACTTAACACTCCACCTGAACCGATAATAAGATCCAGCCCCATCATATCGACCAAAGAGTCTGACACATCTCTCGCAAAGAAATCACTAATCCCGCGCTGAGTCTTACCTCCCTGCAGACCAGTTGCCAAACGTTTGTGGTGTTCGAAAGCTAGTCGTAGAGCTTCTCGGCACACCGCTTGTTCGAGCAAGAGATCGGGAACGGTAAAAGGAATACTCGTCGGACGAATCATTTTGTTTCGCAGACGATCTCGAAGTTCATGTGGCTCGATTTCAAATGGTAACCATCTACGGATGTTTTCCTCCCCAGCCTCGAGAAGAACATTGGCAATGGAATAGCTCATCCCCAAATTCGCGCTCACCGTTCTATTAAAAACAGGAGAGCCATCGGCAGCAGTAAAAACGGAGAACACATCAGTGGTCGCACCACCAATATCCACAGCAACAATCTGTATATCCCATTTCTCAGCTGCACTCTGCACCATATCCCCTACTGCTGCAGGAGTAGGAAGGATAGGAACAGGCGACCAATCTAACAGCGTGCTGTAGCCAGGCGCGTGGCTCATCACATGATGTAAGAACAATTCATGAATAGCATCGCGTGCTGGCTCAAGATTCTCTTTCTCCAAGGCTGGTCGAAGATTCTCTTCAACAACGAACTCGAAATTTTTACCTAGTATCTCTTTCGCCTCTTCGCGAGCAGCAGAGTTCGCCGCAAAAATAACGGGGAGCCGTAAGGTTTCTCCGAAGCGAGGCCGTGGGTCTGCTTGTAGAACAAGCTCGGCAAGATCAAGAGGATGTTCAATAGTTCCTCCCTCAGTACCTCCCGCGATCAGCACTATATCTGGTCGAAGATGGCGAATCTTTTGCACTCGCTCGTAGGATTCTCTACCATCATCGATAGAAACAGCATCCATCACAATAGCGCCAGCACCGAGCGCAGCACGCTCTGCTGATGCTGTCGTCATACTACCTACAACTCCAGCAACGATCATCTGCAAACCACCGCCTGCTGAACTCGTCGATACATAGAGGTCAATGCCCTCAGTATCGGTCTTGGGTAGTAAGGGGCATTCCCCCTCGGTAGCGTTCTCGTTTAGAATCTTTCGACCAGAGAGTTCCTGAACTTCCTGAAAAGCGTTTCTTGCTCCGATGGTTACATTCGCAACCGGTTTCTCTACCGTTGTCGGCGCTTCCCCTCTGGCTGTTTGACGCCAGCCTTCAGCAGTCTTCTCAAAAAGCACAGCTTTCGTAGTGGTAGAACCACAGTCAGTTGCCAGTACTACTTCGAGAGCTTGAGGATCAATATTAACTTTACTCATAAGCGCTACGACACCATGGCGGGAATCCAGGTGTGGATAAGATACTCAAGCCGCTCAACGAGCAGAGCCATGCGCGCCATAATAGTGGAGCCAAAGAAGGCTCCGAAACAGCCCATCATCAGCCACCTGCCAACGGAGGAGGCTGATTCAACCACTCCTCCTTCGACACGTTTGAAAGTAAAGAAAAAATACGTCAGCGAGGTGACCAAGGTTACGACGAAGAAGATGTTAGTCAGGGAGTCAGCGACTGAACCCGGGACGTAGAAGCTACGGAAGGAATCAAAGAGCTGTGGGAGTAGCTCACTAAAGGTTCCTTTAAACGCTAAACCACCGGCGTAACCTAGCTGGCACCCAATCACTAGCTCGGCTAACCATTTATGTCGCTTGGTGAGAATACAATAAAAGAGCAGCCCAAAACAAACCGGTATTAAGTAAAGGAGATAGAGGTTCTCATATTCCTCGCTCATCGTTCCGTCTGGAAACTCTATGCGGTCCAGACCGAGCATCGGCTTTAGCAATTCAGGCCAAACGAAGAAACGAATCGTGGCAATAATTCCGTAGGCAGTGGCAATACCAATGTAGAAATGTTCAAATATACGATAGAGCGGGTTCTCTTTATAAAGAAAGGTATAGATCGCAAGCGTGGAGAAACCGGCAAGGAAGATCTCCCACCAACCAATTGACCAATACTCTGGAATCTCAGGCACTAGCTAGACTCCTTCTTACTCAGTGTCTTACTAAGTGCGCGCATCAACACCCCGACGTTTCCGAGCAGAATGAATGCCAGCACAACTAATTGCGCAAAAGAAAGTCCAGTGTTCGTACTAAGCGCAAGCGACTCCTTATCGCGCTCAGAGTAGTCTTCGTAGAGTTTGGTTTCGTACCACGCTGCTCCCGCAAGGCCTTCAAGAAGTCCGATAATCTGCTTTGATGAGTAATAAATAAAAGCTTCAGGAATAGTGATAGAGGTGCAGCCGTGTAAGAAGATCGGACCACGAAAGAACTGAACCCACGCGTTAAAAGCACCAACAAGTCCGGTAAACTCCATGAACATTGAAATGTCTTCAATGGTATGGACTCCCTCCATCATAGGAATATCTGCAAGGGGCGTTTCCGTAGCATCTGCCCGAAGCACATCATGGAGGTCTTCAGCCTTGGCGAGACCTTGAATCATGAGAATTCCGCCAGGACGATAACCGAAATTTACCCAGTCTTTGCCGTACTCCCATTTCTCGTCAGGCATTTCCTTTTCAAGCCGCTTAACGATCCCCTTGGGAACTTCTTCAAGAAATGGCGCACCTAAGGTATAGATCGTAATCAACGCAAACGGTTGTCGACGACGCAGAAGATGCTCTATCGCCACCTCAGTTTGAGGTCTATTCTCAGCCATTGTCCCCGGACCCCAATCCGCGGCAATGAGCACAATCTTTCCAGAATTAGGGTCGAGCGACTCTACAGCTTCGTAAAAATCATCAGCCGTGCCCATCGGAGCTGGCTTCATTTCCACACGATAGATAATTGGAATCGAGAGAGCGACGACAACGAATAGATAAATAATTCGTCGATCTAGTGTCTCGAGAATCTCAAACCAACTTCTCGATTTCTTCTCAGTTACAGTGCTCATTCGTTATCCTCAGTCGCAAGAGGACTTTGTTCGAGCGAAAGCCACATACGAACTGCCATTGCGAGACCAGCAAGGGCCGCGCCAAAATAAATTGCTCTAAACGCGGGAGTGCTCAAGTTCTTCAGCAACCAGAGCCGGAGCAAGGGTAAGTCTTCCGAGACATAAAGAGGTCCGTGAGGAATCTGACCCAAGGTCACGATCACCGCCGCAAGCATCATGATGAATGCTTCAGCCGAACGAATTCGAAATGAGCGATAGGCAGCAGTCGCGATGTAAAACGCGAGCAAGGAGAACATTGCAGCGCCTAGAGGAAATAGAAAGGAATTACTAAGCAGACTTTTGCTCTTAGCAATCCCACTATTGTCATAGTGAAAACGAGAAAGATCGTCTGCAAACTCGGCCGCTACCCGAACTTGCTGCTCAAGCGCAGTGTGTGCTGCTTGCAAAGCGGTGTACTCTTTTAAAGACTCTTGCAGAGAAAAGCTGCTCTCGTCGTCTTCCGCTTGCAGACCTTCTCCCTCTCGCTCGTAGTAGAGTTCCGAAAGTGAGAGCGCTCGTGTACGTAGCACCTCGAGCGCAGCGTAGTAATCCGCGCTAATCTTAGCTGCTTCTTCAGTATCTTGTGACTCTCTTAAAAACGAAGAGGAATCATTTTTACTCGCTTGTATTTTATCGACATGTTGAACGAGTAATTCAATTCTCGCGTGCGCAGGTATTCGCTCTTTAATATAATCCGAGCGCACTCGCTCTGAATACGCCCTAAGGTCAGAAAGACTCTTCCACTCGGTCACACGAGCTTCTGAGCTAAGAAACGCACTTCCCTCAACTGTAAACATCACAAGTAAGCCAAGCAGCAAGACAAAGGAATTAATCCAACCTTTTCTTGTGCGAATCAAGGCAACTCCGTGCACTCGCACAATGTTGATCACCCCTAAGCCAATTGCCATCGTTCCAACTACGATAAAGCCGCGACTAATATGCGAGTGGTAAAGACCAAACTGAAATGTTCCGATCTTTTCTGGCAGCACGTACTCGAGAAAAAAGTACAGGCCGCTCACGAAAGTAAAGATGGATATGAGAATTTTTCGGTAGTTCTTCTTCACTTCGGTTCAGGGTCTCCTAGAACAGACGACCATGAAGAGGTTATCCACTTCACAAGCGGCACCTCGGCCTTACCAGTGTCAATTGAGGAATAGGTAGCTTGAAATACGCCAATACAAATAAGAACAAGAATTACCACCTTCGCGAAATCTTGCCCTCGCAGACTACCAGTCTGCGCTGGATCCTTAGATAAGTAAGCGCCTGCAGCGTAAAGCTCTTCACCAATAAGCGTGTAATCGCAAGTTGTAAGAAAGAAAGGTATTTGCTCAGCAGAAGTGGTTGCCGCTACTTGAATAGCCCCAACTTGTTGCCCCGCCTCTGCCAAAATCAGTGACTCCGCAGCAAAGCGCCCAAAGAGAAAAGCGCTACCCACGTTCTCTCGATGAATCATTCCTTGATACCCAGAAGCAAAAGCAAACTGCTCCTCAGAAAGAAAGCGAATCATCGCAGGATCGTAACTCGAAAAACGACCTTCAGTACGGTAAGCGTTCTGAAGCGTTGCGTCAGTGAGAGCAAGTGCTTCTGGATCGCTGCAAGGCACAAAAAGACGCGCCTTATAGACTGCAGCCCTTCTTCCGATATAGCGTAGCACGCCAAGACAGGCATAGAGCAGTGGTGTTACTCCTGTCAGCCCGCTGGTAAAACTCATCGCCCGGCCCATTTCAACTGAACGGCCTATCGCCTCATCCACAGCGTCAATGCCAGGAATACGACGAATGAATATTTCTAAACCTTTATTCGCCCGCCAAATGTAATAGAGCACCGGACCGACAAAGAGCAGCATGAGGACAAGAACGGCAGGAGTTGCATGTTCCATTGGAGTCTCCCTATTCCGCCTGACGCGGCGACGTCGTTGACTCGCCGTTAAGTAAGCTCAGCAAATGCTCTATATTGCTGCGTTCCGAAAAGAGAGTCTTGTAGTTCTCAATGCGCTCCGCTCCAAACAAGGGAGTCATCGCAGGTTCAAACAACAAGCCGGCGTGTTGAAAAATCGTCGTAAAAGGAAGATGCGCTTCGAGAAAGAACGCAAGTGGAGCTTCAAGCCTAAGCCGTTTAGCTTTCTCTGCGATTCCTTCGACAAGAAGTTGGGTCGATTCGTTTCTCATGAATTTT
>QIGM01000001.1 GCA_003230795.1 bacterium | reverse complement strand
GCCTAAAGAATCCCATAACTACATTCTCCTCTTGAGGTTCTTAATCTCTCGTGAAAGTGGGCTTACTCGTGGAGCAATCTCTCCCTTAATTCGCATGATTCCCCCCCCCTAAAATTCTGCGCAATTATACCATCAACTAAATTAGATGTCTTAATCTCTCAAGGCAAAGCAGTTTTACGCACTTTACGTATCTACTTACGCAACATGCGTAAGTACGCCTGCCTTGGAAACCTTCCGATTTCTCGCCTGCTCCAACTTCGCTGGCAATAGTGCATGCTCAGAGCCCACATGGTACTTCCACGAATCTCCTATCTCTGCGATCCCGCTCTGAGCTTCTTTAAGCATTTGCGAGACTTCCCTGCTCTTCCCTGCCCTCTGAAGCTTCACACCTTTGTTTCGCTCACGAAAGGCTTCAGGGTGTTTTTCGCAAAAGCGAGTCATTACCTGCTTTGCCCGGTCTTCCTGCTCATGAGTGATGTGATTCCAAAGCTGCTTTTTTACTATCCCAACAAAAATTCTTACCGAGTCCCCTGGAACTTTTGTGGCACGCACAGCAGCAGCAACAAAGCTTCTAGCGTTCCTTTCGCTTGCTGGTAGCCATTTTGCTGAAATTGCTTGCTGGTACAGCTTCTCCAAACTCGACATCCTATGCAGGTCGTCCAGCGTAATTGCTGAAATTGAAATATTTCGCGGTGTTTTACTCAGAATACCAGATCTCCTACCGGAGGTGGGTTTTTGGTTATTAGAATTATTAATCCTCTTTAGAGGATTAATATTCTTTAGCCCTGCAGATTCGCCCTGAGACTTTGATTCCGATTTCGAGTTATCCACAGCCTTTTTCCGTAACTTTTTGCCGCCCTGTTTCAAGTTGATGCCGAACCGTGCGCCCCAACGGTTCATTACCAGTTGATGCACTTGTTGAGGCACGAGGAATTCTAGGTCTATTAACCAACGCCTTGCCGAGTGGACTGCTCGTTCTGCGATACCGAAGACGCGCGCAATGAATGTTGCCTTCACAAACCCCTTACATGTGATTTGCCGAGCTTTGATAAACAGACACCTTGCGCAATGCGCTAGAGCTGCAATCACTTCAGAGGGCTTCGTGTGACGCACCAGAGTGCGCAACAGTCGTCTTGGAATCGGCACCGGCCTTTTTTGGCTTGTGCCTAGAGCTTCTGCGACTTCCTTTGCTTCCTCGCTAATAAGCATGGGGTTGATAGTTATACTGGTTTCAGACCAGTTCAGGAGCTTTTCTCTTTGCAGCTCTCGTAGAGCCCTCGAAATTGTATCATCTGTGGCCCCTCCGATTAGCTTCGCGATTTCTGTAACTTGGAAGGATGGCTTTTTGCCCCTTGAAACGCAGCGCTTCGCTAGAATCTCGAAGCAAGCGAGGTAAACTCGAAGTGCTGCAAAACTAACGCGCTTTTCCCGCTTTGCCGTACAAATATTGGCAATTTGTCCAACTGTGATAACGACGTATCCGCCGTAGATACTCTTTTCCATGCCGCGTTTGCGGCACATACGAACCCACCTGCCCCAGATTCAGGACAAACTAATACGCCACACTAAAAAATTGGCCATTGCTAATCGGTAGGCAGTTGGGTACTCTCAGGTTGTCTAGACAAAAGAGTGGCTGATTAGCTTTGGTTACTTTCTCAACGTTACGAAAAAACCGCCGCTTGGCGGTTTTTTTATTTGTGGTCTCTGAGTGCCGCTCCTCCTGTGTTTTCCTGCCGAATCTGCAATACTTTAATTAACTTAAACAAGCTGTACACAGGGCAAAAAGTACCGCAATTAGTTTCCTAGTACGTTGGTATGAACTTCTGAACATGTGAATTTAGGAACTTATGAAGTTATGAACTTCATAAGTAGGTAGGACCTCTCCCTTAGGAGGGCCTAGGAGCGCGTTGGAGGACTATGCGTGAATTTTGCGCCCCGTACGGGCCTTAAGCAGCGGCTCTAGTTCTGAAGTTCATAAGTTATGAACTTCAGAAGTTGTGACATTCGCTCTTAGTTTTTTCAGCATCGACTAGTCTGAGCCGGGTGAAAAGCGCCGCGAAGCGCTAGGAAGTGGTCCGCCCGCGCCTCTTTCACTACTGACTCCTGAAATCTGGTCGAGCGGTCTGAGGGTTACGTCTTTAGCGAATTCCCAGCCTCCAAGCAGCGCAGCAAAAGTGAGTACGGTGGATGTAGTTCCGCTGCGGTGCTGGAGTTATGAACTTATGAAGTTCATAACTTGGGGCGAGTGTCCTGCGCTGTTGGTGCTGTGGACTTATGAAGTTA
This sequence comes from bacterium, assembly GCA_003230795.1. GTDB lineage: Bacteria > Bdellovibrionota_C > UBA2361 > SZUA-149 > SZUA-149 > SZUA-149. Next base: position 3,249 of record QIGM01000001.1, on the reverse strand, counting down.
TGAACTTCATAAGTCGATGAAGATTGTGGATGGGCTCTCAAATAACTACCGTTTACACCGCAACTAACGTTGCTCCGCTATCGTGCAGTGTGTTTCAGAGCTTCAAATTTGCCCATCACTGTACGTACGAGCAAAAGCTCCAGCCCAACCATAGAAGCCACAGCTAAATCCGTTAGAGAGCGAATCAGAAATTACGATTAATTATCGCGGTAAATACGAGCTGCGTGTTGCGGGAAAGTTCAAGGTATGAAGTTCATAACTTATGAACTTATGAACTTATGAACTTATGACTTTGCGAATGCGTGTCTAAAATAGTCTCTGTTGTGCTGAAATGTTTAATGTTATGGAATTCAAGTTACCTTAAGACTAAAAAGTAGTTCTGTGTGGAAAGGGACTTAGGAGCAGGATGGCTGGAAACGCATTGTTACGCCAGGGAGAATCGGTAGGAACGGGGAGTGAACTGATCTCGGTTCCGCAAGCCTGTGAGTTTCTGGGAGTTCACCGCAACACCCTCTACAAGCTCATTCGTGAAGGCGAAGTCCCTGCGTTTCGCTTAGTAAAAGGTGGCCGTTGGAAGTTCAAGCGTAACGATCTCGAACAATGGGTAGAAGACCGACAAGTGCGAGGTGCAATATGAGAAAGCCAATCATAATAAGCGTCGTTAATCACAAAGGCGGCTGTTTGAAGACCACTTTAACGGTCAATCTTGCAGCAGCGCTCGCGAGAGAAGGAAAAAAAGTCCTCGCGATTGATCTAGACGCGCAGCAGAACCTAACAGCGAGTTTAATTGGTCCTGTTGCATCCGTTGATGGTGTACCGACGCTTTTCGACGCACTTGTCGATGAGACAGGCTTGGATCACCTCATCACAGAAACAACAACTAAAGGACTCGATGTTATCCCAGTAACAGAGGAGTTTGCCGGAGCGGATTTAAGCCTCGTAAGTGCAGTCGGGAGGGAGTCGATTATGAAGGGCTGTCTTAAGCAGACCACTCGACTTGATGAATACGACTTTGTTTTTATTGATAACCCGCCCTCAATTTCACTCGTGGTAATGAATTCGCTGGTGGCAAGTGATTACTTCCTTGTTCCGTGTAGCGCTGACTATTTGCCGATGGTCGGACTCTCACTACTTGGTGATTCGATTGCAAAGATTCGTCGATTAGCCCCGCACCTGCAATCTCTCGGCGTTGTTCTTACGCTTTACTCTCGAAACGAGAGAATCTGTCGTCAAGTTGAGAACATGCTGCGTACGAAACTAAACGAAAATCTTTTTGAATCGAAAATTCGTGTCAATACGAAAGCGAAGTCAGCGCCAAGCGTGAAGAAAACCATTTTTGATTATGAAAAATCAGAGAAGGGTAGGGGAACTGAAGATTATACCGCGCTCGCTGAAGAAGCTCTTGTCAGACTTGACGAGCGTGAAGGTGGGTTTAGGAAAGTAGCTAATGGCTAAGAACATCACAGAAGATGATCTTGCAGCGGGACTCGCTGGATTCGGTGACGGTTTCTCCACTATTACGGAGAAACGTCCGCGTCGTGATAGTCCGTTCGGTCCAGTAAACCCGGAGGCAGAAGCAAAATCAGAAAAGGTAGTTGAAATTCGGCCAGAGAAAACATCGTCGGAAGCTCCAGCTAGGGATACCGCGTCAGAATTAGATATTTTGGAGCGTGCCAGAGCGTTGAGAGAAGCTCATGCCGATCGGCAAGTACCTAAATCTGCTGACGCGGCTCGAGAACCTTCGCCGATTCCTCAAGTTGAAACATCAAAAGAAGTAGAGGTTCGGCGTGCTCCTCGCACAATTGAAGAGGCTGCTCGTGAAGTAAAGATTTTGCTTCCCAGTGAAGGGGAAGGGAAGGGGAGTGCTCGAAAAGCCGATATTTATTCTGAACGTGTGACGCTAAAGTTAAGTGTTGAGATGCGGGATGCTTTGGATGCGCTTGCGAAGGAGTTGCAGCGGCGGCGGACTTCTAAGGATGAACGAATCACTTCCAATACGGTGATGCGTGTTGCGATAAATGCGCTGCTTGGGAGCCTTGAGCTTCAGCCGGGAGAATCGGTTAATACTGAGCAAGAGTTGTTGGAGTTGGTTAAAGGCCGAGTGAACACTCCTCAATGAAAAAAGATACGATAGTAGCCCTTACAGGAACCTTCGAATCTCACGCTCAAGAAACAGAGGGCGGAGTTGAGTTTTGGTTAGCCCGAGATATTCAGCACCTTCTCGGATATGCTGAATGGAGAAACTTTACAACAGTAATTTCAAAGGCAAAAACTGCTTGCGAAATTTCGGGACACCCAATCTCGGACCATTTTGTTGACGTCAACAAAATGGTCGACTTAGGCTCCGGCGGCAAGCGTGAAATTGACGATATCATGCTTACCCGTTATGCCTGTTACCTCGTTGCGCAAAACGGAGACCCTAGGAAGGAACAAATTGCTTTTGCACAGACTTATTTCGCTCTTCAAACTAGGAAAGCGGAAGTAATCGCGAAGAGAATACTCGAGTCTGAGCGGGTATCCGCTCGGCACAAGCTCACTGTTACAGAAAAAGAGCTATCTTCGGTGATATACCAACAGACCGGCGGCAATAAGAACTTCGGACTTATTCGTAGCAAAGGTGACCAAGCGTTATTCGGCAAAAGTACGAACACGATGAAGTCTCAGTGGAAAGTTCCCGCGAATCGGCCACTAGCGGACTTTGCGCCTACCATTATCTTAAAAGCGAAAGATTTTGCTACAGAAATCACCATCCACAATTCGCGCGAAAATCAACTTGATAGTGAGCAGGCAATTTCCGACGAGCATGTTACTAACAATAAAGCTGTTCGTGATACCTTACGACAGCGCGGAATTCGACCCGAATCTTTACCTCCGGCTGAAGATGTGAAGAAAGTTGAGCGTCGTTTAGCTTCTGAGCAGAAAAAATCTCTAAAGAATCCGGAAGCACTCTAAACTGCTAAGGTGAAAACCTTGTCACTCCAGTAAACCCGGAGGCGGAAGCGAAATCAGAAAAGGTCGTTGAAATTAGGCCCGAGAAAATATCGTCGGGCTCTAGCGTCCTTCAAACGGCGATGTGGAAGCGTTTCGTGACTATGAGGCTCAAATCGGCCAGATGATTTTTGATGCATTTGGCATTAGAGGCGAGGCCCTCAGGCGGGATAAGTAGTTAAAATTGTTTGTTTTACCCATGTGGGTATGTGGGTAAAATAGTAAGAGTGAAAATTTATATTCACAATATTGTGAATGTTT
>QIGM01000281.1 GCA_003230795.1 bacterium | reverse complement strand
AATCTACCCGTTTTTTCAGCGGCCCACAAGAGTGAGCCGTCTTCGTCAAAGCGCAGCAAAGTGAAGGGATTTCGAAACACCTCCGAGCGAGCGATGAGTCCTTGAGGTAGCTCGGGTTCCACCTCTCCGGGCGCAATCTCGGACTCGGCATCTTCGAGCAAAGCGAGCAGATCCGAATCAAGACCAGAACTGTCTTCCGGAACCTCCGCAACGGGGCTTGAAGGCACGACAAAAACCCCTCGGCCAGCAGTACCGGCTGGAGCGACCTGCTTTGCAGGCTTCTTGCACCAAAACTGAACACGCTGATCTCTACCCGCCGTAGCAAGGAAGCCTATCTGTTTTCCCGTCCTGGTAGATACCCTCCTAATAGATATTGGTTGTATACTGCCAGCAGTCGAGACACCTAAATTAAGATCATCGAGTCGCTTAGAACCTCGAATCTTCCAGCGATACACCAGGCCGTTTGTAGCTGAGGCCAATATTTCTTCTCGCGCAGTATCAAGGCGAAAGTCCTGAACTCCTGCTGGAATCATTGCAATCGTCACAACCTTGCGCCCCACCGCAGCCCTATCAATCACAGCGGAATCATCGCGCAGCCCAAGCTCTCGCTCTGTGCGCAACAAGCGCCACAGAAAAACTCCCCCAGCGCGCTCAGCGGTATAAAGCGAACGGCCAGTCGGATGAAATCTTACGCCAACCACCTGAGAGCTCCCAGATGCGTAACGCTCGATCGCTCGAAGGTCGTTCTCACCCGCAGCTTCGACATCACCTGCAAAATTCCACACATACGCTTGGCCATTAGCTAAACCGAATGCAATGAGTTCACCTCGAGGATCCCAGTCCAGACTAAGGATTCTCCCATTCACTCGACCTAGCTCAGCTACGATCTTGCCCTTCTCTAAATCAAAAACCGAAACAAGCGAAAACTGTGCGATCGCAAGAAAACGCTCGTCGCTGGAGAGCGCCAACGAAAGAATGGGCTTGGAGCCGCTTAGAATTTCCTTGGTTCTGAGTATACCTCTTTCAGGCCTCAGGACGCTCATCACGACACTTCCGTCCTGCGCTCCAGAAAAGGCCACCGCTCCGTCACGACCAAGAACGAGGGCATTAATTTGAGAATCGTGGGCGCGGTGCACCTTAAAAAGACCTCGGGACAAAGACGCGGCGCCTTGATCAGCCTGAAGAGCTGCATTCCCCGCACTCCGTGGATTGCTCAGCTCTCTCGTCTCAAATACCGCATCTGGGGTCGCTTCAAGTGAAAGCTCAGTCGAGCGTTCCGGTGTTTCAACGCGCACCGAACTCGGCAACGGGCAGCCGACGCTATATACAAGGAGAAGAAAAGCTGCGATGGTTCGGGTCATTCTGAAGCAGTATGATTATTGATTTATTTAGTGCTAGTGTCTGGTCTGCTAGTGTTTGGCTAATGTGTTTGGCTAAGGGTGTAACAAATTTAGCAAATGAGCGAAACGAGTGAGCAAGTAGAGAGCGATGCTCTCAATTCTGTTTCTTTTGAGCAAATCATCAAAGACGAGTCCATTCTTGATTCCGTCCAGGCGCTCGGTTTTTCCGCACCAACTGATGTTCAAGCGAAAACAATTCCAATGGCCCTAGAGGGCGGAGATTTAATCATCCAGGCACAGACTGGAAGCGGTAAGACGCTCGCATTCGGTATCCCACTGCTTTCTCGTTTAAATCAAGAATCCCCTAAATCCGATACAACCTTTGGCCTAATCATCGCGCCGACCCGCGAACTTGCGGTTCAAGTAAAAGACGCATTGCGACAAATTAGCGGTGATATTGAACCCGCCTGCTTAATTGGCGGCGCTGACATCAACGCTCAGAAAAAGGCGCTTAAAAAAGACCAGAGAGTTGTTGTCGGAACACCGGGCAGAATCTTAGACCTCATACGACAACGAGCGTTGAATCTTAGCAAGTGTCGCTACTTCACTCTCGATGAAGCCGATGAAATGCTTTCAATGGGTTTCATTGAAGACATCCGCACTATTCTTTCAAGTTTACCCGATCGCCGTCAGGGATTGTTCGTTAGTGCGACAATCACGGGACGTGTTGAGATGCTTGCAAGAAGCTTTCTCAACAAACCCGGCCAGATCCTTATCGGGGACTTCAACACTGATATTCCTGACATCGAACACCTTTATTGCGAAGTGGGTGGCGAACTAATGGCGAAGCCACATGCGCTTTGCGATTTAATCGAAACGATGCGCCCCAGATCGGCTATCATCTTCTGCAACACCAAGTCCGATACAAATCTCGTCGAGGCCGTACTTCGACGAAGAGGATTTGATGCACGACGTATTAATTCCGATCTGACTCAGTCAAAACGCGAACGAATCATGAAAAAGATTCGAGCTCAGGACTTACAGTTCTTAGTCGCGACCGATATCGCAGCGCGCGGAATCGACATCGAACAGATCGACCTCGTGATTAACTACAACATTCACGATCAGACCGAGACCTACATTCACCGAACCGGCCGAACCGGTCGTGCCGGCAGAAGCGGAAGAGCGGTAAGTTTAATTGGCCCTCGTGATCATGGAGCGTTTCATTACCTAAGGAAAGTAGTCGATTTCGACTTTAAGAAGCTGCCTCTTCCTGAAGACGACGAAGTCGCCGATGCTCGTGTGTCTCATCTTTACGAACTTGTTCGATTGAGCCGCATTGACACCACTGCGCGCGATATCCTTGTCGCCAAGAAACTAATACAAGAGCTCGGCGCAATCGAGACACCGACTGAAGAACTTGCCGACCTAGTGGCCAAGCTATCTCGATTCGCTGTGGAACATTTTATTGCCACAGAAGAAAAAGCTCTCGACGAAGAGCTTGATAGCACTGACGATGAAAGCCCAAAGAAAGAGCGTGGTAAGAGAAAGGACCGAGAAAGGACACCGTCGCGTGATAGGGAAGAGAGAGAAGAGAACGGAGGGGATAGAGAATCCAAACCTCAGCGGACTCGTGAAGCGCCGAAAGAGGAAATTCGTCTCTACATCGGACTTGGCACCTCACACGGATTAACAAAAGAGTCGTTTCTCGATCTTGCAGCCTCACACGCAAATATCGAAGAAGGCCAATTGCGGAAACTCACAATTCGCGAACACTACGGCTTCGTTGATTTATTTCAGCCAGACGCCAGCAGCCTCCTTGAAGAGTTCAAAGGAGTTCAACTCAAAGGCCAAGAACTAACTATCGAGAAAGCGGCAGAGCTTAGCGATAGACGACGAAGAGACTCGAGAGGAAGATCGGGATCACGTTCTGACTCACGGCGTGGCGGCGAACGCTCACGCGGCAGAGGCAACGACAATCGAGGCTCCTCCTCCAGACGCGGTTCACGTCGCAGGCAAGATTCTTAATTGGCAAGATTCTTAATTAAAAACTCATAGGATAAAATTACAATGCGACGTTCTCTCGCAAGCGAATCTTTGCTTCCGGGCTTCAGACCCGTTCCACGTACTGGCGTAATCTACGTCATGACCGAAGCGGCAAAACTAGGATTTAACGAACAGCGCTCTGAGTGGTCAAACCTTGGGCAAGGCGCCCCAGAAACCGGCCCCCTTCCTGACTCTCCCGAGAGAATCGATAGTCTCACTTTCACTAGTGACGATCATGAGTACGCGCCCGTGGCAGGCCTTGGAGAACTGCGGGATGCCGTAGCGAATCTCTACAACGAACGTTATCGCCAAGGTAAAGCAAGCAAATACACTCGCGATAATGTCGCGATTGCCTCCGGCGGACGCCTATCACTCACACGTCTTGTTTCTACTATAGGAAAAGCAAACGTAGGCCATTTCATCCCTGACTACACCGCATACGAAGAATTACTCGATAGCTTTTCTACCTTCGTCCCGATTCCAATTCTCGCAGACTCAAGTTCCGGATTTCGCCTCAGTGCCGAAGAAATACATCAAGAGATTCTCGGTCGCGGTTTATCCGCTGCGCTCCTCTCGAACCCCTGCAATCCCACAGGCCAGCTCATTCAAGGCTCGCAGCTAAAAAGCTGGGTTGATTCTGCGCGCGAACTACAGTGCTCACTCATCTTTGATGAATTCTACTCACACTACATCTACGACACGAATGCAGAGTCAGTCTCTGCTGCTGAATTTATCGAAGACGTTAATACCGATCCTGTTATCGTCTTCGATGGCCTTACCAAGAATTGGAGATATCCTGGTTTTCGTGTCTCCTGGACCGTAGGACCTGAGTCAGTAATCGACGCCGTCGCTTCTGCGGGAAGCTTTATTGATGGAGGATGTGCTCGCCCCATGCAGCTTGCAGCGCTCCCGCTTCTTAAACCGGAAATCGCTTCTCAAGAGGCATCCTCTCTTCGAAGCGTTTTTCAAGAGAAGCGTGACCTAATGCTATCTCGACTGAGCGACATGGGCGTTGAGGTTTCACCCGCTCCGCAAGGAGGCTTCTACTGTTGGGGCGAACTTAGCTCACTTCCAGAGAGTCTGAATAGCGGAATGAAGCTTTTTAGAAAGGCGCTCGAGAGAAAAGTTGTGATTGTTCCAGGTGTGTTTTTCGACATAAACCCTGGCCAGCGAAGACCTGACCGCGCTAGTCGATTTGGCGGCTACGCCAGGTTCTCCTTCGGACCACCGATTGATGAAATCAAGCACGGTCTTGACGCTGTTGAACAGTTAATTAGAGACGAAGTCTAATGGTAATTAGAGACGAAGTCTAATGGTAATTAGGGAAGAAAGCTAATGGCCTATTGGTTGATGAAAACTGAACCCGAAGTCTATTCGATCGACGACCTAAAAAAGGATAAAATCACATACTGGGACGGCGTTCGAAATTATCAAGCTCGAAATTTCATGAAAGAAATGGCTCTTGGTGATGAGGTGCTCATCTATCATTCGAACGCTGCTCCGCCTGGACTAGCGGGCTTGGCTAAGATTTCAAAGACAGCCTACCCTGACCCCACACAGTTTATAAGGTCGAGTAAGTACTTCGATCCCAAGTCAACGAAAGAGAATCCGCGGTGGTTTTGCCCAGAGCTTCGCTTTACCAAGAAGTTCAAAAATTTCATTGGCCTCCCTGACCTTAGAGTTGAGAAGCGTCTTGCTGAAATGCTAGTGCTAAAGAAAGGTTCTCGCTTAAGTGTTCAACCTGTAGATGCAAAACACTTTCAAATCGTGTTGGAGCTAGCGAGCGTCTAGCGGACTCGCCTCAGCAGCAGCTCATCGCGAGGGCAAGAGTATTATCAAGTTCAAGTAAGTCTGCCTCAATCTCTTCACACGCGTGAATCCATTGGATGGAAAGCTTATCCCTTGTCTCTGGATGAATGCTTTTGGCACCGCTTCGCCGTGCGGGACTGTTTTTCAACAGTCCCCTATAATGCCCCTATAATGCCCCTATAATGCCCCTATAATGATTTACAAAGATTGTTCATTATCTCTAGCACTCGTTCCGCCTGTTCGAAGCCTGCTGGTGAACAAGACTCCACACTCTCTCGAAAGAACGGATCACGAAGCTGCTCTTTGAACGTCGTTTGAACAAAATGGTTTATATTCGCCGAGGCGGACCCGAGTATAAG
>QIGM01000457.1 GCA_003230795.1 bacterium | reverse complement strand
GTGATCTCCGTACCGATAGAAGACGGAGGCTTTGGATTTATGGAACAAAGCCAACGTCAGCTACGCTACAATGTCGAAGTACTAAACGGTGAAAAGTTAGCAGGTACCCGGGCAGAATTGAAAGCAGATGTTGGACCCTTAGACATCTTGGTCGCTTATATAAGCCAAACCACCCAACAACTCTCGACCCTCTAATGAGCGCCGACGGAAATCGAAACAGAGTAGTCGACCTACTCGACTTAGCAATCTGGTGAAAAGCCTACTGTGCAACAGACCCATAAGAGCTTGTTCTTCCTCTGCGATCTCCTTAAGTAACTGAGAGCGAATCTCCGCTGCTGATAGGCCTGCAAGCCCGTGAAAACACCTCACCCAAGCATCGATGCCTATTGACAGCAGGCTATTGCACACCTATAATATGCATATGCTAGATCACTCTGCTATAATTGTCGACTCTGACGTCCTCCGAACCGCCATGGCAGACCGAGGCTATTCCTCTATAACCCAGCTGGCAGCCTCTCTAGGCCTACACAGAAACACTGTTGGGAGTTACTTTGCTGAAGAACGAGCTCTACCGGAAGCACTAGAGAAAATTATCTTAGCCCTAGACCTCAGCCCCGGAGAGGCGCTGCGGCGTGTGCCTGATAAACGTTCTATACCTGGCCTGACTATTAGCTGCTTAGTCGACGAGATTCTACAAATCAAACCTACTTGTGCATTGGTCCTTTTCGGTTCTAGAGCACGAGGCACACACAAACCGCTATCGGATTATGACTTAGGCGTGTTTTGCAACTCTGGTTTGCGGTTTCGCGAGTATTCGACGATGTTAAGTAAGGTCGATAGGTGGAATCAGACTAAGATGACAACGGTACAACTTGCGAACCTCTCAGAGGCAGACGACGATTTTCTTGTGTCGATACGAGAAGATTTACTTTTTCTAGGCGGAAGTATGTCACAGTGGCGCAACCTACTTACCAAAGCTGGGTTGCAAGTGAATGAATAACAAAAAACTAGACGAAGCTCTATCCCTTCTTAAATTATCACTAGCAGAACTACAAAACGACCTAAGCAGTAAAGTGAACTTTGCCGCCGTTGCCAAGGCATACGAGGTTTCTTTTGAGTACACCTGGAAGTCATTCAAGCGCGAAGCCGACAACGCAGGTATGGAGGTATACAGTCCACGCGATTCCCTAAAAGCCGCCGCGCAATTGGGCCTAATAGAAGACCTAGAGCTGTGGGATAAATTTTTAACTGCTCGGAATCTTTCTGTGCACGACTACGTGGGCCTGAGCGACGAGAAATTCCTTAGCCTCGTGAAAGCATTTCTCCAAGAAGTAAAATTCCACAGTCAAGGTATTTGAAGAAGGCTTCACGAACCTCATTACGGAACTTCCCATACTGTTGGCTGTAGCGATCATCCCAGAATAATATCGATCAAAGTCTACGCTTATTTACCTTCCAATTTTCTCAGTGCCTTTACATCTACAAGATCCTGATCTCGGCCGGTGGCCTCCTTATTGGCAATCAGGTCTTTTCTACTAATTAACGAAATAGGAGTCCCAAGATGCCTGACCTCAACACGATCTTGGTAAGCCTCTGAAAATGTGACTCCAACCACCTCAGTAATGATATCAATTCGGTTGGGTTCAACCCCGAGTTGAATAATGAATCCAGGTTTAAGAAAATCTTCTTCGGCAATTTCTAGTGAGGAGAACCCAAACGCTTCAATAACTTCCATCATTCGAAACGCATTTTCCGGGACGCGATGAATGAGAATATCGATATCTTTAGTGAAACGCGGCTTAGAATGTAAGCTCACAGCCCATCCGCCAATTACTAAATATCTAACCCTCTTCTGATTGAGTAATTGGATAAATTCTAATACGTCTTTCGACAATTCCATCTTTTGGATCCGTATGACCGATCAGTCCTATTAGTATCTGAAGCTTTCCGTCGAGACTCAGGTTTCGGTAGTAATCATCATCCGCCTGCTGCTCCTCTTCGAACGTAGCAAATTTTTTGACGTATTTTTTAGTCATACGTTGATTATACCAGATTAGAAGAACACCTACGAGACAAAGCTAGTCGTTTAGAATACCGATGACTAGCGGCTGAGGAGTTGGCGAGCCCGCTTGTAGCGCTGATTCATCGAGACAAACTCTAGGGAATCTCCCTCGCTGGTGTCAGGATGAAGCTCTCGTGCCAGCGAATGATATCGCTTTACAAGATCGACGGCTGAAGCCCGAGGGCTCAACTCGAAGTAACGCCTCAGCTCTCTAAGCTCATCTCTTTCTCGAGGTGATAAGATAGGCTCCTTAGCTACGGCTGCTTCGCGCACAGGAACGAATCGCTTCTGGCGCACCGAGAGATATGAAATCAGAAGTAGTGGAAAGAGTACTAGTAAGAACAAGGTGCTTGGTCCCGTTGCCTTAGCCACGGTTCGAGAGCTAGGTAGCAAAGCGACATATTCTGCGGCTCCTGGATCTAAGGCACCTAGCCGAGCCCGCGCGGAACCGTCTAGAATCGCGTTTTCTTCAGCACTGATCCCGCTTTGAGCGAGAAAAGTCGCACCAGCGAGTCGTAAGCCCTCGTCTTGCAAATCAGCGAAGCACTCAGACTGTCCCGCTCCGCCGCAGCGCTGAACGCGTTCGGCAAATCCAGCAACAAACTGAGCTTCGTCTGCACCAACAATCCTTAAGTACTGGGCCGAATCCAAGAGGGCTTCCTGAATACGAACAGGCTCTGACTTGAGCAGCTCCTCAACAAACTCCGCACCACTGATTTCGGGATGCCGCTTAACTATGGACGCTTTAAGATACCGATTCCCCGTACCTGACGCGCCGTCCCATAAAGACGTTAGTACAGGTCGTGCTCCCCAACCTTCTGATACGAGCTCTTGTAAGAGGCGCGGATACTGCGCAAGAAGCCTAGACGCTGCTGCTGGGATTACTTCCCCTTCCAGATCTCGTTTCTCAAGCAAATCAAAGGCATCCTTCGCAAGGAAATAGTCTCGCTCGCCTACGAGTAGAAACTCCACAAGTTCATCAGCGGTTGGCACAAGGCTGCCATTTTCGCTTCGACTCTCCTCTCGTAAAAGCAACGAAAGCATTTCACTACAAGGAAGCATCACTTGCTCGCCTTGCACCTTCATTTCGCAATGCTCCGCGTAAGAACGCGTACAGCTAGGGCAATTTAGCGTAAGCCCTGATATCCTAACCTGCCCTTTCTCCAGAAAAGGCGCAGCCTGTGCGCACAATGGCAAGAAAGCGAAAATCGCCACTATGATCATTACTAGCAAGTTACCCATGCGTAAATTACCCATGCGTAAATTACCCATACGTAAATTACCCGACGCACGCATTATCCTAGGCCACCTTTGCAAATCTCTTACCACCACCAATCACTTCTCGAAGCTCATCAGCCGAAACCGGCTTCTCAAAAAAGACCGTATTTCTTCTTCCACGCAATCGAGGTTTCAATATCTCAGAGGAATCTCCGCTCAACACTATCAAAAGTGCGTCATCCTCAATAGCATCTTCTACATCCAAAAGAGTACCATCGAGCAAATGAAAATCACTTACCACTACATCTGGGCGATGGATATGAAGAATCTGCCGCGCTTCCGCTACGGAATGCGCAGGAAGCGTCACCCTCGCCAAGGTACTCAGAACTCGAGCAGAACTACGACATGCTCCGATATCATCGTCAATGATAAGTAGACAATGAATCGGATATTGTTCTGGGAGTAATTTACTACTAAGCAGGGAGTCAGAATGTACGGCATAAGGCAGAGAGAGTGTGAAGCGAGACCCACCATCTTGCCGAGGCGCATATTCCAGTGTGCCTTTATTTAGCTCGGCTAAAGATTTAGTCAAAGCTAATCCGATACCCATTCCAGAACCGTCCTTCTCTTCTCTAGAGAAAGGATCAAAAAGCGAACTTCGAAGAGCACTAGGAACACCACGGCCAGTGTCGCATATACTAATCTTCACTACTGAATCTTGAACCTCGCATGAAAGTTCAATCTCTCCATGCTCAGTATACTTAATCGCGTTAGACAAAAGATTGGATAGAATTCGTCTAAACTGCTTTGGGTCAACCATCGCAAAAACATTTGGATTACAAACGGTCCGCAGAACAAGACCTTTCGAATCCGCGATCGCCGAATGGCTCGCAAGCGCACTCGCAAGAAAGGGATACACCGAAACAGCACTAGGATTCGCATCGAGAATTCCGTTTCTCAAAGACGAAAGTTTTACCATATCGCCTAAAAGCTCTAGCTGCTCTCGAATCGAGTGTTCGACTACTGAGAGACGCTCTCGATGTATTTTAGTAAGAGAATCTGTTTCTGTTTCAAGCAAATCACGAACCGCATAGAGTGCTCGATTACCGGGAGAACGAATGTCGTGCGAAAGGCCTAAGAGAAAGTCACGCTCTTTTTCACTCTCCTCGCTGCGACTCTCAGCCCTCTTTGCTGCGGAAAACGACGCTGCCGCATGATCCGCCATCGCTCTTATAAAGGACATTCGATCAGCAGTGAGGCCTGACGCAGAGGTCTGAAATCCAATCCAGACACCACCACAAAGCTCCCCACGCTCTCGAAGAGGAACAAACAAAGAGAGGCCTAATCCAAAAGTTTTGAAATCAAAGCTATAGCCATCCGACGCTGAACGGTATCCCCACTCTTGGTCATAGCTCTCCATCGAATCGAAACACATGAGTAGGCTAGTTTCTATTCTCGAGAGCGGTAATCCCTGAACATGGGTAATACGTAGCTCCGCTGACTCCCTATCTCGAAGCATCACGGCGGCAGCTTTCCCCTCGGGTTGCATCTGTTCGAGAAGAACACGTGTCAAAGTAGAAGCAACAGATGACTCTAGGTCTGATGCTTCGGCGAGTTGGCGCCCTAGCAAAAGTGCTTGGTCAAAGGCATCGTGCGATTCAGAAGAGCTATCACGCACATTGCCGAGCAGTCGCATTGCTTGCCAAAGCGAGTTCGCGCCCGAGCTTCTAAACACTACGCGCGAAGGCCAGAGGCCTGTCCTTGCAAAGCTACTAAGATGCTCTCGAAGACGCCTACTATCAGCGCGTTCCCTAACAAGAAGATACCATAGAATAAGGGCTGACATCGCCACGCAGACAGCCGCAAGCAAGGCAACAGTATTAGGCTGTAGAGGGAAATTCAATTCGAAACTACGCTGCATCAACTATACCCCTAGCCAAAAATGTATCATCTCTCATAAGCAAGTTCTTACACCACGCCAACAACACTCTTACGTCTTCTTGTTTACGCAAGAACGCATCAGCACCTCGAGATACAAGCTCGGCTTCGAGCAACTCGTCTTCATCTGAGGTAAGCAAAATCAGAGGTGTTCGATTACCACTATCGCGCAGCATTCGTAGGAAATCTCCTCCATTCGCTGAGGGTAGATGCACATCGGAGACTATTAGTGAGGGGGTGATCTCTCCTAAAGTTATCGCTTCGAACGCAAACTCAACATCCGCAAAACGTCGCACATTGTAGCCACGCCTCTCGAGAACCCGCTCTAGAATTTCCGCAAATTGCTCGTCATC
>QIGM01000338.1 GCA_003230795.1 bacterium | reverse complement strand
AGAGGAGCGTCGGGTGTCAGAAGTTAAGAAATTTTAACTATAAATTTTAACTGACGGAGTGGAGTAGTAATGAACGTTGGAGTTATCGGGTCAGGATATGTCGGGCTAGTTGCAGGAGCGTGTTTCGCTGAAAGCGGAAACGAAGTTGTCTGTGCTGACATTGACGAAGACAAAATCGCCAGTCTTAACCGCGGAGAAATTCCGATTTACGAGCCAGGGCTTGACCGCCTTATTGAGAACAACATCAAAGGCGATCGCCTGATGTTCACCACAGATATTCCTCTCGCCGTGCGCGGTTCAGAAGTGATTTTTATCGCTGTGGGAACTCCTCAAGACGAAGATGGTTCAGCTGACCTCCAGTATGTTCTTAAAGTTGCAGAGAACATCGGGAAGAACATGAATGGTCCTAAGATCGTTGTGAACAAATCTACTGTTCCTGTTGGAACTGCAGAGCTTGTTGCTGCAGAAATCCGAAAGCACACCGACCTTCCTTTTGACGTCGTATCTAATCCTGAATTCCTCAAAGAAGGTTCTGCGATTGATGACTTCATGAAGCCAGACAGAGTGGTGATTGGAACTTCTAGCGTTGAAGCCGCAGAAATCATGCGAGAACTCTACTCCCCATTTGTTCGTACGAACAACCCAATCCTTGTGATGGACAATCAGAGTGCTGAAGTAACGAAGTATGCGGCAAACTCTTTGCTCGCTACTCGCGTAACTTTCATGAACGAGATTGCAAACCTTTGTGAGCAGGTTGGTGCTGATGTCTCTCAGGTAAGAAAGGGTGTAGGAACTGATAGCCGTCTTGGACCAAGCTTCTTGTTTCCAGGTGTTGGTTACGGTGGTTCTTGCTTTCCAAAAGACGTGCGAGCTTTGGTAAAGACTGGTGAGACCAAAGGCGTAAACATGAGCATCATCAAGTCTGTTGACCTTGCAAACAATCGTCAGAAGTCGCGAATTGTTGAGAAGGCAATTAAGCATTTTGGTGGTGAAGCCAACATTAAAGGCAAAGTCTTTGGTGTATGGGGGCTTGCGTTTAAGCCAAATACTGACGATATGCGCGAAGCTCCAAGTCTTACCATAATCAATAGTTTGGTAGAGCTAGGAGCCACTATTCAGGCCTATGACCCAGAAGCAGTAGAAGTTGCGAAAGAACTCCTTAAGGATTCAAGCGCAAGTGTCAGTTTCTGTGACAACAGTTACGAAGCGGCTCAAGGTGCGGATGCTCTTCTCATAATAACAGAGTGGAATGAGTTCCGTAGACCGAACTTTAACAAGGTTACTGAGGCATTGAATGATCCGGTAATTTTTGACGGCCGTAATCTTTTCGAGCCTTCTAAGATGAACCGACTTGGTTTCAAATATTACTCAATCGGCCGGGCGCCTGTAGGCTCCTAGAGTTGCGAGGCTTTGGACGGTAGGCTTTGGATGGGGTGAGCTTCCCTAAAGTTGCTCGCTCTCACCTTTTAATTAGCAAAAGTAGATTCCCTTGAACGAGGTAGCTTGAAAGGGGTAAGGAGAGCAGATGGCAAGAGTGCTAGTAACAGGTGGCGCAGGATTCATCGGTTCTCATTTGTGTGAGCGCTTACTTGAGGCCGGAAACGAAGTAGTCTGTCTTGATAACTTCTTTACTGGACGTAGAGTAAACGTTAGGCACTTGCTTGATGATCACTCTTTCGAGCTAATTCGGCACGATATAACCGAGCCGATACTACTCGAAGTTGACAAGATATATCACTTCGCTTGTCCAGCATCTCCGGTTCACTACCAGTACAATCCAGTCAAGACGCTTAAGACTAGTGTGATGGGCACGATCAACATGCTTGGTCTCGCTAAGCGTGTGAAGGCTAGAATCTTGCTCGCTTCGACTTCGGAAGTATACGGTAACCCACTTGAGCATCCGCAGACGGAGAGCTACTGGGGGAATGTAAACCCAATAGGAATTCGTAGTTGCTACGATGAAGGGAAGCGAGTCGCTGAGACTCTGATGATGGACTACCATCGCCAGAATAGAGTTGATGCGAAGATCGTGAGAATTTTTAACACCTATGGTCCTCGTATGCTTTTCGATGATGGTCGTGTGGTCTCTAACTTTATCGTGCAAGCACTCAAGGGCGACCCCATCACTATTTACGGTGACGGTTCACAAACGCGTTCATTCTGCTTTGTTGACGACCTCGTGAGCGGCATTATCGCGATGATGGAAACTCCAGATTTCACAGGACCAGTGAACCTCGGTAATCCGCTTGAAATGACGGTATTAGATCTTGCCCGTTTAGTGCTTGATCTCACGAAGTCGAATTCTGAAATCGTTCACAAAGAGCTTCCCCAAGATGACCCAACTCGTCGGCAGCCAAATATCAGCCTTGCTCAAGAGAAGCTCAGTTGGGTCCCTAAAATGGCTCCCCAGGATGGCCTGGTGAAGACAATTGCCGAGTTCCGCAGCCGGATGGCTGAGGAAGAAGCCTAGGGGACTAGGTGATAGCTGGTTAGTTTCCCCATTTTTGCTTCGTAACCTGAATACCTGCGGGCACCCGAAGAAACTTGTGGGTACAGTCCGGCGTCTAGTAAAGTCCTTCTCATGAAAACTCAGAAAGCAATTGTTACCGGTGGAGCCGGATTTATCGGTTCGCACCTCGTTGATGCCCTCGTCAAGCGGGGTATTGAGGTCTTGGTGCTTGATGACCTCTCGAGCGGTTCCTTGGAAAATTTGGAGCAAGCAAAGGCTGAGGCGGGGACGCGTTTTCAGTTTAAAGAAATTGAGCTCTGCAGTGATGAGCTTTCAGATGTCGTCGGAGCGTTTGCTCCAGACACGATCTTTCATCTTGCAGCACAGATGAACGTTCGGCGTAGCGTGGAGGATCCAGCAGAGGATGCGCGCACGAATATCGAAGGCACGGTCCGGCTGCTGGAGGCGGCTCGACTTGCAGGCACTCATCGAGTACTCTTTTCTTCAACCGGTGGTGCTATCTACGGAGAGCAGGAGAGTTTCCCTGCCACGGAGGAACACCCAACTAGTCCCAAATCACCCTACGGACTGAGTAAGCGAGCTGGGGAGCTCTACCTTGATTACTACGGTAGAGATCACGGCATGCGCACCGTGGCGCTTCGCCTTGGTAACGTCTATGGGCCTCGCCAGAACCCTAAGGGTGAAGCAGGGGTAGTTGCGATATTCGCTACGCGTTTGCTGAATAAGGAAACTCTTCGTATTAATGGTGACGGACGACAAACTCGAGATTTTGTCTATGTCTCAGATGTTGCTGAGGCCTTTCTGAAGTTTCTCGATAGCGATCACGGCACTGGCTTTACTGCCTACAATATTGGCTGCGGTGGTGAAATCTCCGTCCTTGATATCGTCGATGCTTTGCGAGAAGCAGCAAAGGAATTAAAGATTCTACCTCAGGATACTATACCGGATATTCTACCGGGGGGAGAGAATGACCTCTCCACAGAATTTGGTCCCGCGCTTGCAGGAGAACAGCTCCGAAGCGTGATTAGCCCAGAAAAGATTAAATCAGAATTAAACTGGTCAGCGAAAGTGAATCTTCGCCAAGGGCTAGAACGAACCTTAAGGAGTTTCCTCGAGCAAGGTGTCAGAGCAAAGTAGGATCCGTAATTTTTCCATCATCGCGCATATCGATCACGGTAAGTCCACGCTTGCCGATCGAATTCTTTCACTCACGGGCGCAGTTGCAGACCGTGATATGTCAGAACAAATGCTTGATGATATGGATATCGAAAGAGAGCGAGGGATAACGGTAAAGTCCCGTTCTGTCTCTGTGCCTTATAAGGCACAGGACGGCGAGACCTATATATTCAGCCTGATCGATACCCCAGGGCACGTTGATTTTACCTACGAGGTTTCTCGAAGTCTTGCAGCTTGCGAGGGAGCGCTTCTTGTTGTGGATGCTGCGCAAGGAGTTCAGGCGCAGACTGTAGCGAATGTCTACACCGCAATTGAGAATGACCTAGCAATAATACCCGTAATAAACAAAACCGATCTTCCAACCGCCGATGTCGAAATGGTGAAGAAGGAGATTGAGGAGATTATTGGCATTGATGCCAGTGAGGCTATTTGTGTTAGTGCCAAAACCGGAGTTGGCGTTGAAGATTTGCTAGAAGCAATTGTCGCGAGAATTCCAGCTCCGAAGGGAGACCCTAAAGCACCACTAAAAGCGCTGCTCTTTGACAGCTGGTTTGATGCCTATCAGGGTGTTATCTGCCAGGTTCGAGTGATGGAGGGGCACCTCGATGAACGCTCGAAAGTAAAGTTCATGCAGAACTTGTCTGAGTACGACGTGCACCAGCTTGGGAAGTTTAATCCCTTACCGTTTCGCGTAAAATCTCTTTCTGCCGGTGAGGTGGGATATATTTCAGCAAGTGTTAAAAATATTTCAGATGCTAAAGTTGGCGATACCATTACCCGTGTCGGTCATCCAACGGATGAACCGCTTCCCGGATTTGAGGAAATTAAGCCCTTCGTTTTCTCCGGCCTTTTCCCATCAGAGTCAGAAGACTATCAATCTCTTCGTGAAGCACTAGAAAAGCTGCAACTCAATGATGCCGCCTTAACGTTTGAGCCTGAATCTTCAACCGCACTCGGATTTGGTTTTCGCTGTGGTTATCTTGGGTTGCTGCACATGGAAATTGTGCAAGAGCGTCTTGAACGAGAGTTTGATCTTGATCTTGTAACTACGGCTCCGACCGTAATCTATCGCCTGAGAATGAAGACGGGCGAAGAGGTTGGTGTTGATAATCCAGCGAATTTTCCAGATGCGGGTGAGATCGATAAGGTTCTTGAGCCGATGATTATGGGGTCTGTGCATACGACCCAAGAATTTCTTGGCGCTGTGCTTAGTCTTTGCGAACAGAAGCGTGGACGGCAAGTCGATATGCAGTTTCAAATTGGTGACCGCGTAAAAGTTGATTATCTTTTGCCCTTAAATGAAATCGTGGTCGACTTCTACGATAAGCTTAAGAGCATTACAAAAGGCTACGCTTCTTTTGACTACGAAATGGCGGATTATGAAGCCGGTGACTTGGTGAAGCTTGATCTCAAGATTAACGGCGACCCTGTGGATGCGCTTAGTGCGATTGTGCATCGGGATAGTAGTCAACGATACGGGACGAAGCTTGTAGAGAAGATGAAAGAACTCATCGATCGTCATATGTTTGAGATTGCGATTCAAGCTTCCATCGGCAGTAGAGTTATTGCCCGAAGCACGGTGAAGGCTCTTCGCAAGAATGTGACTGCGAAATGCTACGGTGGAGATATTTCACGAAAGCGAAAGCTGCTCGAGAAGCAAAAAGCCGGTAAGAAGCGTATGAAGCAGGTTGGCTCCGTTAGTATACCGCAGGACGCATTCCTCGCGGTTCTTAAGCTGGAGAAGTAGCTCGTGGGGCTAAGAGAGTTAGGATTTGATCCAGAGCAGCAGCTAAGAGATCAGACTATTTCTGACATTCTTCGCGAATCAAACTCCCTACCATGTGAGTGGCTTGGAACTCGTTGTTACCAAGAAGTCAGAGCGATTCAGAACAAGGCAGTGCGCGACCTACAGGCAGGAGAGGGAAGCGAAGTAGTATTTCTCTGTGAGCATT
>QIGM01000164.1 GCA_003230795.1 bacterium | reverse complement strand
AGGTACCCTCTTCGCCGTAACAGTTCTGGAAACGGGCGATTCGCACAATCAGCGGCGTCTTTCGTGCAGCGGTGAGCGCCATTCTTTCGGCGTAGAGCTTCTCCCAGCCGTATTCGTTATCTGGCTGAGCTGGATAGGCCTCTTCCTCTGACAATTCCGGATCGCCTGGTTGCATATCAGGGTAGATGCAGACCGATGAAGAGAAAAAATAGCGCGGTATAGACGCTGAAGTAGCTGCGTGAAGAACGTTTATATTAACTAGGGCGCTATTGCGCATAAGTTCTAGCTGAGCAGTATGAATAAACCCCATTCCACCCATGTCAGCGGCAAGCTGGTAGACTTCATCCGGGATGCCGCTTTGCAGCTCTAGGGCCCTTTGAGCATCTTCAGGCTTTCTCAAATCGAGCATAAGAAAATCATCCGCATGCGATTCCCCGAATTCGGGAAGCTTCAAGTCAACTCCGCGAACCCAGTAACCCTTCGCCTTCAAATACTTCACTAAGTGGCTACCGATAAAACCGCCAGCACCACAAACAACTGCTTTCTTCATATTTTTGCCCTTCGAAGCCCTATCGAACGACTCTCAAGGAGACGCCAAGAAAGAATGGTATCTTGAGAGTTTAGCCTATGTAAATAGCATGCTTTCGTCCCATTGATGGGGGCATAGTGCAATGTTGTCTTTTTTGACAGTTTTTGTGACGACATGCTAAATCTTCTCTCCCATGAAAGGTCTCAACTCCAAGCTCCGCAGTCTCTATCCGTTCCACTCTCACTGTCTGAATCTCAACGGACTGCTCTATCATTATATAGACGAGGGGCACTACGCAGATGAGGGAAAGGGAAATCCAATTGTCATGGTCCATGGCAACCCCAGCTGGTCTTTCCTCTACCGAAGGCTCGTTCAAGAATTCTCTTCGACCCACAGAGTGCTCGTACCCGATCATATTGGCTGTGGGCTTTCTGATAAACCGCAAGACTATAGCTACACTCTCAAACAGCACGTAGCGAATCTTGAAGCCTTTATAGAAAAACAGGAACTCAAAAACGTAACGCTGATGCTCCACGATTGGGGCGGACCGATTGGTCTCGGCTACGCTACGAATAATGTTGATAACATTTCTTCAATCATCGCGATGAATACTGTTGGATTCGTGCTCCCGCATATTCCTTGGTATCTCAAACTTTGTGGGTCTAAGTTTCCCGGCGAGTTTCTTGTTCGTCGTCTCAATGCTTTTGCTAAGTGCGCCTCCGTTGTAGGAAGCAAGCCACTTCCTGGACTGAAGAAGCTTGTGAAGGAAGGGTACCTCGCCCCGTACGATAGCTACGAAAACCGAATCGCGATTCATCGCTTTATTCGAGATATCCCCAAAAATGAACAAAGCGAAAGCTACGAAGAGCTCAAGAGAATCGAAGATGGTCTTGCCTTACTAAAAGACACCCCAATGCTTCTTCTCTGGGGAGCGAAGGATCCCGTATTTAGAATGAGCGCATACGAAGCGTGGCAGAAAAAAGTCCCACATCTTCAGACTGAGTTATATTCAGACGGCGGGCACTACTTACCTGAGGATTGCCACGAAGAAATAGTGCCTCGAATTCGAAGTTTCCTGAGCACGATAGATGAAGTTGAAAGGCCACAAAATGCAGCAACTCAAAGCTGAAGCCACCGCTCCCGACAATCTCGCCCAACTATTGCGTGAGCACGCAGCCGAACGCCCAAACGACATCGCTGTTTTTGCGAAATACTACCGGCGCAGTAAGGGACGCTCCTATGCCGAGCTAAGCTTTGGCGATCTCGACCGAGACAGTGACAAACTCGCTTGGGGTTTACAAGAAAGAGGGGTGCAGAGAGGAACCAGAGTAATGCTACTCGTTCCGCCGGGTATAGAGTTTGTTACCCTCTGGTTCGCTTTGCTCAAATTAGGAGCGGTTACCATACTAATCGACCCCGGCATGGGTGGGCGCAATTTACGCACCTGCATCACCGACGTTCAACCAGAGGTTTTGGTAAGTATTCCGATTGTCCACGCCGTACGTCGATTTTTCCCCCGCATTTTTTCATCTGTTCGATTAGCAGTTAGTCTTGGCCGAAGAGCAAGTATCGGCGGGGTTTCCCTGCATCGTCTCTACTCTCGCTCAGAGGAACGTTTCCCGCTGGCGTCGCTGGCCTTGGAAGACACAACTGCAATTACCTTTACGACCGGAAGCACTGGTATCCCCAAAGGAGTGCGTTGCACACACGAAACGTTTCTCACCCAGCTCAGTCGGCTTCAGGAGAGTTTCAACATTACTTCCGCAGATGTAGGCTTTCCGGCGTTCTTACCATTCGCGCTTTATTGCATCGCTCTTGGCTCAAAGACTGTCATGCCGGATATTAATCCGCGTAGACCGGCTGATGCAGATCCTGAGGCCATGTTTCGACTTCTCGAAGAGCAAAAAGTTACCTACTCCTTCGGCTCCCCTGCCTTTTGGTCGCCCTTGGCGGATGCCTGCGTTAAGAACAATTGGAAGCTAAGCCTGACGAGAGTCATTATGTTCGGCGCTCCTATTCCGCTGGACTTGCACCGGAGAATCTATAAATCCCTCGGAGAAAACGCGCATACCCATACGCCTTACGGCGCAACTGAAGCTCTACCAGTTACTTCCTTCACGGGAGCAGAAGTCATCGCAGAAACAGGCATAGAAACTGCCATGGGTGCTGGAGTCTGCGTAGGAAAAGCCGTCTCGCAGACAGATGTTCGAATTATTCCAATTAAAGACGGTCCTATCTCCAATATCGATTTCGTTGAGTTTCTAGAACCGTTCGCCATCGGTGAAGTGATCGTGCTTGGTGGACAAGTCAGCACTGAATACATCAATAGACCTGAACAAACCGCTCTTGCGAAAATCCCATCCAAAGCAGGTATTTGGCATCGCATGGGCGACCTTGGATATCTCGATTCATCCGGACGACTCTGGTTTTGCGGGCGTAAGAACCATAGAGTTCAAACCAAAACACAAACTTTGTTTACAGTACCAACCGAGAGCGTCTTCAATCAGCATCAAGAAGTACGACGTTCTGCTCTTATCGGAGTCGGAGAGCTAGGCTCCCAAATCCCAGTACTTTGCGTCGAGCTATTTAGTCAGGCTCCAGATACCCATGAGCGTTTGCGCAAAGAACTACGTGCAATTACGCGACAACATCCTCATTTGGAAGAGGTGGTGACTTTTCTCTTCCATCCCGCGTTTCCGGTCGACTTTCGACATAATGCGAAGATTATTCGTGAAGAACTTCGCGAATGGGCTTCGACGCAACTTGGTACGTCTCAATGAGAGCGCTAGTCACCGGAGGAAATGGCTTCGTCGGTCGAAGAATTGTTGAGATGCTGCTCGCTCAAGGAGACGAGGTTGCCGTACTCGGGCGCCAAGAATACCCGGAGCTAGTTGCACTCGGAGCTGAATGTTTTCAAGGCGATGTGAGAAACAAAGAATCAATCATGGCCGCCTTCAAGGGCGTTGATGTCGTGTTTCATGTTGCGGCTAAAGTAGGCCTTTGGGGGAAACGAGCAGATTTCGAGTCGATAAATATTCTCGGAACGGAGAACGTTATCAACTGCTGTCATTCTATGGGCGTTCCACGCCTTGTGTTTACAAGTTCTCCCAGCGTCGTTTTCGATTCAGTGCCGCTCTGTGATGCAAACGAGACCCTACCCTATCCTCGTAATTTCTTAAGCGATTACCCAGAGACGAAGGCACTCGCCGAGCAACTCGTGATCAAAGCGAACGGCACGAATGGACTTTCGACGTGCTCACTACGGCCACACCTTGTTTGGGGCCCAGGTGATAATCATCTGCTGCCCGGCATCCTACGAAGGGCAGAAAAAGGAAATCTCATTATCGTGGGTGAAGGAGATAACATCGTCGACTTCACTTACATTGATAATGTCGCCCAAGCACATCTGCAAGCCGCCGCGAAACTCGAGCCCTCATCGCCGGTCGCAGGTCAGTGCTACTTCGTTTCTCAGAATGAACCAGTAAGATTCTGGGATTTCGTTTCAGAAATAGTGGTTAAACGAGGCTACTCTGCGCCGAAAAAACGCCTGCCACTTTGGGCAGCAAAGGCGATCGGCCATATATGCGAAGCCAGCTTCCGTTTGCTCCCACTTCCAGGTGAACCACGGATTACACCTTTTCTCGCAGAACAGCTCGCGAAGTCTCATTACTTTAGCATCGATAAGGCGAAGGCAGATTTCGGCTACGAGCCAAAAATATCTATGAAAGTTGGAATCGAGCGGACCCTTGCCTTCCTAGAAGAGCAGGGGCACTAGGCTCGGGAGTTAGGTGCAGGAACCACTAACAGTTTTTGAATTACCGCGAACGATGCCTGGCACCGTGATCCCAATTAAGTGTGTTTGCTAGGCATGTCAAAACACGTAGGCGTATATCGTCTAGGTGAGCGGCGGGCTCATTCCCGCTCGCTCGGCAGCTGCTCTAAACATCTACCACAATACGTCCGACCCGTCCGCTCCATCTTTTTGTTATGTGTCACTTACGATCTTGCTTTGGCAACATAGGCTTCGCCATATGCGTTCAGCCGATATTCCGCGAATCGACTATCCGCTGGGGCAACACTCAAAACACTTTCAATTGTAGACGCTGCCGTCTCCAAAGCCCAACGTCCGACCGGTTGAGTTTGTACGATACTTATCCAAGATTGCATAACGTTACCCTGAGGCATGGTAATCAGTCTTAGAGTCTCCAGTTGTCGAATGAATTTGGGTGGACTCTCTAAGGAACCGACACGAACCCCCTCCTGGGATTGTTCGGGAGTAATCCCAAAGAATTTCTGTGAGCGGTGATGAACGAGAGCATTCCGAAATTTCATCAAGCAATCAAATTGCTGATAGAGGTCAGCTCCTTTCTCTAGATCGTTGTTTGCAAGGACAGCGTAACTTAGCAGATACCGGTCACTTAAAGACTGGCGTAGCTCGTCCGCTTCATTCAGTTTACCGTGCAAACGAGCTACAACTTCTGGCTCCTCTGGCAGAAGGCCATCAGGCGAGCTTAGGTGTTGAAGCTCATTAAAAAATGCCTCAATCGAGATAGCAGCAAACACTACGGTAACAAGAGTTTGATCCGAATCCTGCGGTATTCGATCCAATGCCTGCCGGGCAATATGAAGAAGGTGACAACTTTCTAGAAACATTTTCTCTCTATCAGGATTCCTCTATCAGGATTCCCTCTATCAGGATTCCAGGTTCTTTTTAGTTCCCTCTATCAGGATTCTCTATCAGGATTCCAGGTTCTTTTTAGTTCCCCTTTCCGGGATTCCAGGTTTTTTTTATTTCCGTCACGAAACCTTCGAGTAAACTCAGCGATTAGCTTCTCATGAGTAGACCTTTGCGTGACACCGATCCGTCCAAAATTCACCTCATCACCTGCCGAATCGCCCGAGCAGAGCTTCTATTGGTTCCTAGTTCCGAAATGAACGAGCTGATCGGGGGTATTATAGCTCGTTACACAACTCTTCATCAAATGGACCTCTATGCAGGTACAGCACTCAGTAATCACTACCATTTGCTTGTCCAAGGAGGGGAGGGAGTAATCCCTAGGTTTGCAGCCGATGTTAATCGAG